>JANPIT010000755.1:0-13811 GCA_031425115.1 Opitutaceae bacterium
TGCCACCGCAGCCGCACGCCGCGCGCATTTTTTTCGCCAGCTGGTCTTTCTCGGGGAGCCCAATCCCGGTAAAGCCATCGACCACAGTCACCGTCTTGCCGCCGCGATTCCCGGTCTCTCTCCGGATATCGACGCGCCCGCGGTTCTTCTCCGGTGCCTTCTGCGCCTCCGGCCGGTTCGCTGACGCCTTGGCCGTATCCGGTATTCGGTTTCCACTATTGCCGTTGCCCGGCGGCAACCCCGCCCCGCTCAGGGCCGCAAACGGATTTTGCCCGAGCCCTTGTCCGCCTTCCGTCGAAATCTTGTCTTTGCTCATTGGATACCTGGCTGGCGTTTACTCTTTCCGCGCCGCTCGGCCCCCGCACACCCCGACGGGAATATCCGATTCGCCCCCCAGAAACATCAGCGCTTTTGGGTAACTGCGCTTCTCCAGGAAATGCGCCAGCTGCGGATGCAATTCCGCGCGCCCCCGCTCCAGCAAATCATCCAATTGGCCCATCTCCCGGGCAATTCCCTGGCCGTCAGCGACCTTGATCGCGTGGAGCAAGGCGGTAAGCGACTCTTTGATCTGCGTTTCCATAGTGGCGCGGCGAATTACTTATCCGGCTGTTACCCACCTTAAGCACGATTGCAATCCCCCGAGCGGGCCGCGCCGCACTTGTCTCCGCCCGCGACGTGTGGTCCATTCACCGCTCTTTTCTCCCAACCGCCGCCTCCAGCGGCGATTGGCCCAACACTCAGTCATGAATCGCACTTCCCTTCCCACCCACGCCAACGCCGACATTATCGAGGCGGCCTATCAAGCGTGGCAGAAAGACTCCAACTCCGTTGACCCAACGTGGCGCGCCTTTTTTCAGGGCTTCACTCTCGGTGCGAATGGCAGCTCACCGGCCGATGTGCTTTCCGCGGCCGCGGGCGAGCACGCCCAAGCCCACGGCGCCGGCCCGATCATCGATAGCCTCAAGCAGTCGCGCGTTCATCAGCTCATCAACGCCTATCGCACCATCGGTCACGTCGAGGCGCACCTCGATCCGCTCAGCGAGCCGCCCGTGCCCCACGCCAAGCTCGCGCTCGCTCAATTCGACCTCGGCGAGTCGGATCTCGAAACGGCTTTCGACGTCGGCACCTATCTAGGCGGCGGGCAGATGAAACTGCAGGACATCCTGCTCAGTCTTCGCCTCACCTACTGCGATCACATCGGCGTGGAATACATGCACATCCAGGACGTGGACGTGCGCACTTGGTTGCAGGACAAAATGGAGGCCTCGCGAAACCAGCCCCAGTTCTCCAAGGCCGACAAGGTTCGCATCCTCCGCCGCGTCCACAAGGCCGAGCTTTTCGAGCGCTTCCTCCACACCAAATACGTCGGCCAGAAACGCTTTTCGCTCGAGGGTGGCGAGACGATGGTCGCGGCCGTCGACTCGATCATCGAACTCTGCCCCGCCCGGGGCGTGGAGGAAGTCGTCATGGGCATGGCCCACCGCGGCCGCCTCAACATCCTCACCAGCGTCATGCGGAAGGATTTCCACATCCTCTTCGAGCAGTTCTCCGAGAACTACATTCCCGACGCCGTGGGCGGGGACGGCGACGTGAAATACCATCTTGGATACGAGGCCGTCCTCGACACCGCCTCCGGCCAGAAGGTCGAGGTCCGCCTCGCCGCGAATCCCTCGCACTTGGAAATCGTCAACCCCGTGGTCGAAGGCAAGGCCCGCGCCCGCCAGCGCATTCGCGGCGGCCGCGAGGTCCGCCACAAAGTGCTCCCGCTCCTCATCCACGGCGACGCCGCGTTTGCCGGTCAGGGCGTGGTGGCCGAGACGCTCAACTTTTCCCAGCTCCCCGGCTACCGCACCGGCGGCACGCTGCATTTCATCGTGAACAATCAGATCGGCTTCACGACCGGACCCGAGGAAGCACGCTCCACCCGTTACTGCACCGATGTCGCCAAGATGATCGAGGCGCCGGTCTTCCACGTGAACGGCGACGATCCCGAGGCCGTCTGCATGGTCGCCCAGCTCTGCTTGGAATTTCGCGAGAAATTTGCCCGCGATGTCGTCATCGACATGTATTGCTACCGCAAGCACGGGCACAACGAGACCGACGAGCCGGCGTTCACCCAGCCGCTGCTCTACAAGAAGATCGCGCAGCATCCGCAGATTTCCGAGGTGTTGAGCAAGAAACTCATCGCCGAGGGCACGATCACCCAGGCCGACGCCGATGCGATCAAGGCGGAATACACCGCCGCCCTCGAAAAAAATCTCGAGAAGGCCAAGGCGGCCGAGGTTGCAAAAACCCAGAAACGCGCCGCCGCCATCGAGGCCAGAAAGTTCGATGGCTCCACCGCAGTCTTCCAGCCGGACTACCACTTCAAGAGCGTCGCGACCAAAGTGGCGCCCGATGTCCTGGCGCAAGTCGCACGCGGCCTCACTACCGTGCCCGCCGACTTCAAACCGAACCCGAAGATCAAGCGCTTCCTCGAAGGGCGCACGAGCGCCTTCGCCGAGGCCGGCCCGATCGATTGGGGCTTCGCCGAAGCACTGGCGTTTGGCACCCTCCTAGTCGAGGGCACGCCCGTTCGCCTCAGCGGACAGGACTGCGAACGCGGCACCTTCAGTCACCGCCACGCCGTGCTGCACGACATGGAGACCGACGCCACCTACGCGCCGCTGAAGCATCTCACCGAGAAGCAGGCCCAGTTTTGCGTCTACAATTCCCTCCTCTCCGAAGCGGCCGTGCTGGGTTTTGATTACGGTTACTCGCTCGATTATCCCACGATGCTTTGCATCTGGGAGGCGCAGTTCGGCGATTTCGGCAACGGCGCCCAAGTCGTGATCGACCAGTTCATCGCGAGCGGCGAATCGAAGTGGCAACGCACCAGCGGCATCGTGTTGCTGTTGCCGCATGGCTACGAAGGTCAGGGTCCGGAGCATTCGTCGGCCCGGCTCGAGCGCTTCCTGCAACTCTGCGCTGAGGACAATATCCAAGTCGCCAACCTCACGACGCCCGCGAATTTCTTCCACGCGCTCCGCCGGCAGATGAAGCGCGACTTCCAGAAACCGCTCGTCGTGATGTCGCCGAAGTCGCTCCTGCGCCACCCCGCGTGCGTCTCGCGCATTGAGGATTTCACCGGCGGCGCCTTCCAGGAGATCATCGACGATCCCGCCTACGCGAGCAGCACCAAAGCTCCGTTCCCGGCCGCGACTTCCGCGCCGGCCCGCCTGATCCTGTGCTCAGGTAAAGTTTACTACGACCTCATCGATTACCGCGCAAAGCAGAAGCTCACCGATACCGCCATCGTGCGCATCGAGCAGCTCTATCCGCTGCACCACAAACGCCTCGACGAGATCGCGAAAAAATACGCCGGTGCCCGCATCGTGTGGGCCCAGGAAGAATCTCAAAACATGGGACCATGGAGCTTCGTCGCCCCGCAGCTCGCGGAGATTTTCAATCTCCAGCCGCTCTACGCTGGCCGCGATGCCTCCGCCTCGCCCGCCGTCGGATCGCTCGCCTTGCACAAACTCGAGCTCGCTGCCTTCCTAAAACAAGCCTTCACGATCTAACGAAACCGAAGCGCAAAGACGCAAAAGCCCGCAAAGTTTCGCCAAGCCAACCCCCCCGTTTTCTTCGCGAACCTTTCCGTCCCTTAGCGTCTTCGCGCTTAGCTCATTTTTCCCTTCTCTTTCCACTCTCATGCCCTCGATCGACGTTAAAATTCCCCCGATGGGTGAATCCATCAGCTCCGGCATCCTCGCCAAATGGCATGTCACCGATGGTGATGTGGTGAAAAAAGATCAGCCGCTCTTCGAACTCGAGACTGACAAGATCACCTCCGAAGGCACGGCCGAAGTCGCCGGCAAAATTTCCCTGAAGTCGGCCGCCGGTGATGAAGTAAAAATCGGCCAAATCGTCGCCACGATTAATTCCGACGCGACCGCTGCCAATGGAGCCGCGGCGCCCTCGCCGCGGTCCGAGGCTCCCGCCGCCGCGAAAAGCGCCGATCCATCTCCCGCCGTCCGCCGCATCGCCGCCGAAACCGGTATCGATCCCGCCGCCATCGCCGGCTCCGGCAAGGCCGGCCGCGTTACGAAGGGCGACATGCTCGCCGCCACCGAAACGAAAACGCCCACAGCTCCTAGTGCTCCCGCGGCAAAACCCGCGACCTCCGCTACCGTTCCGATCAATCCGCAACCCGCAATCGCCAATCCGCAATCACCGACGACGAGTCGTCAGACGCGGAGGAAGATGTCGCCCCTCCGCGCCAAGATCGCCCAGCGCCTCGTCGCCGCGCAGCACGAGGCCGCGATGCTCACCACGTTCAACGAGGTCGACATGTCCGCCGTGATGGCACTGCGCGCCAAATACCAAGACGACTTCGTGAAGAAAAACGGTCTGAAGCTGGGCTTCATGTCCTTCTTCGCGAAAGCCGTCGTCCACGCGCTGAAAGAAGTGCCAGGCGTCAACGCTCAGATCGACGGCGACTCGATTGTCGAAAATCACTACTACGATATCGGCATGGCCGTTTCGACCGAGAAGGGCCTGATGGTTCCCGTCGTGCGGAGCTGCGACACGCTCGGCATGGCGGAAATCGAGAAGGCCATCGGTGACGTCGCGAAACGCGCGCGCGAAGGCAAAATCACGATGGCCGACCTCGAGGGCGGCGTCTTCACGATCACCAACGGCGGCATCTTCGGCTCGATGCTTTCGACGCCCATCATCAATCCCCCGCAGAGCGCCATCCTCGGCCTCCACGCCATCAACGACCGCCCCATCGCGCTGAATGGCCAGGTCGTCATCCGCCCGATGATGTATCTAGCTCTCAGTTACGACCACCGCATCGTCGACGGCAAGGAAGCCGTCACCTTCCTCGTTAAAGTGAAGCAAGCGATCGAGGATCCCGCCCGGCTGCTCCTTTCGATCTGATTCAAGCCGCCTCTCGCAAAGACGCAACGTCGCAAAGATTAGTCTACAATCGCTGACTTGGCGTCTTTGCGGCTTTGCGAGCCATCCCTCATGTCTTCCGAAACTTCCTTCGATCTCATCGTCATCGGCGCCGGTCCCGGCGGCTACGTGTGCGCGTTTCGCGCCGCGCAGCTCGGCCTCAAGGTCGCGCTCGTCGAGAAACGCCCCACGCTCGGCGGCACCTGCCTCAACGTCGGCTGCATCCCATCGAAGGCGCTGCTCCACTCCAGCGAACACTTGGTCTGGGCGAAGCACCACGCCGCCGAGCACGGCATCAAGCTCGGTGCCATCGAGCTCGATCTCCCCGCCTTCCTCAAACGCAAGGATGACGTCGTCACCAAGCTCGTCGGTGGCGTCGGCCAGCTCGCCAAGGCGCGCAAGATCACCGTGGTCACCGGCGCGGCGTCCTTCGTCTCCGCCAACACGATTCAAATTTCTGGAGATGCGGCGCCCTCGCCGCGTCAGCTTACCGCCAAAAACATCGTCATCGCCACCGGTTCCGCGCCGGTCGAGCTGCCGTTCATGAAGTTCGACGGCAAGACGATCGTCTCGTCCGACCAGGCCATCGCCTTCGATTCCATCCCGAAAAAACTCGTGGTCGTCGGCGGCGGCGCCATCGGTCTCGAGCTCGGCTCCGTGTGGTCGCGCCTCGGCAGCGACGTCACCGTCGTGGAGTTTCTCCCCAAGATCATCGCGACCTACGACGACGACATCGTCCGCAACTTCACTCGCATCCTCCAGAAGCAGGGACTCAAGATCGAGGTAGGTGCCAAGGTGACCGGCTTCGCCAACGGTGTCCTCACCGCCGAGCGCGAAGGCAAGAAGCTCGAATTTCCCGCCGACAAGGTTCTCGTATCCGTCGGCCGGAAACCGTTCACCGATTCGCTCGGATTGGACCAAGCCGGCGTCCAGCTCGACGACAAGAAACGCATCAAAGTCGACGGCCACCTCCGCACTACCGCTGCTGGCGTCTGGGCAATCGGTGATGTCGTGGCCGGCCCCATGCTCGCGCACAAAGCCGAGGAGGACGGCGTTGCCGTCGCCGAGTGGATCGCTCAAAAACACGGCCACGTAAATTGGGACCTCGTGCCCGCGGTCGTCTACACTTCGCCTGAAGTTGCCTCGATCGGCCTCGGCGAGGACGGCGCGAAAGCCAAGGGCATCGCAGTCAACGTCGGCAAATTCAACTTTGCCGCCAATGGCCGCGCCATCGCCGCGGGCACCACGGATGGCTACGTGAAAATCATCGCCGACGCCAAGACCGACAAAATTCTCGGCGCGCAAATCCTCGGTCACAATGCCGGCGAGTTGATCAGCGAGATCGTCACGCACATGGAATACGGCGGCAGCGCCGAGGACCTCGCGCGGACAATCCACGCGCACCCGACCATGAGCGAGTCCGTCAAGGAAGCGGGTCTAGCCGTCAGCAAGAGCGCGCTGCACGCGCTGTAGGCGCGCGACTCGTGCAGGAGTGTCCCGGTTGACATCGAAGTCCGTTCATCGAAATTACGGCCGTGAGCATCATCGCAGAAATCCGCCGACGCATTCCCGGCGGCTTCCAGCCATTCCTCATCCGCACGTCCGATGGCCGCGAGTTCAAGGTTCCGCATCCGGAGTTCATCGCGCTCGGCAAGTATGCTATCGCCGTCACGGACGACGAGGGCGTCATTAATACCATCGCATTGCTCCACGTCGCCTCGATTAAAGATCTCCTGGTTCGCACTAAGAAACCGAGACAGGCGGCGTAAACGTTCAACTCTTCTCCCGTTGAAACCGCGCCGCTCCCGGCGCGGTTTTTTTGTCGCATGCTTCCGCGCATCACTTCGCACCACGCCCGCGGCATCTCGCTGATGCTTGCCTCCACCGCGTGCTTCACCGCCAACGTTCTCATCGTGCGCGCGCTCGGCGAAGTAGAGAGCGTCAACGTCTGGCTCGTGAGCTGCGTGCGGTTCGTCGTTGGGATGGTGGTCGTGTTCGCCTGGTATCGGCGCGAGTTTCAATTTTTGCGGCTCTTCACGAATTCGAAGCTCGTCGCGCGCGGCATCGTCGGCGGCGCGAGCGTTTACGGCTTTTACCTCACCATCGTTCATCTCGGGGCGGGACGCGCGACCTTCATCAACAACACCTACGTTATCTTCGGCGCGTTGCTCGCGGTAGGGGTGCTGGGCGAACGATTCCGGGCCACCCTCGCACTCGGCAGTATCGCCGCGCTCGCTGGCCTCGCGCTGCTCACCAATGCCTTCGCCTCCGGCAGTCACGCCAGTCTCTACGATCTCATCGCCGTCGTCACCGCGCTCGCCGCCGCCTACGTCGTGGTGACGATCCGCCAGCTCCACGCGACCGAACACACGGCGACCATCTTCGCCGCGCAATGCGTGTATGGCCTCTTCATTTGCGGAATTCCGGCGGCGTTGCAGTGGCAGTCTATTTCCGTGCTCGCCTGGTTGATGATGACGATTGCGGGGACGTTTGCCGCGGTCGGCCAAATCACCATGACGCACGCGTTCCGCGATTTGCCGGTGGCTGAGGGATCGCTGCTGCAGATGATCGTGCCGGTGGGCATCGCGCTCGGCGGCGTCGCCTTTTTCGGCGAACACTTTGCGCCGCACGAACTCATCGGTGCCGCGCTGATTCTCGGCGGCACCGCCGTTGTCGCGCTCCGCCGATAACGTTTGCCCCCTCCTAATCTCCAGCCATTGACCTGCGCCACGTCACTCGGCACGTTCGCTGGCAAGGGACCTGCTATTTGGCTCGGTCAGGTCAAAAACCCCTCTGTGTCGATCCTCCAATCCAACTACGACTCCGGCGCCTTTTTCGATGAGATGTTCGCTCCCGGCAACGGGAGCGACGTTCGTCCCCACTACCGCCGCCTCGCGGAGCGCCTAGGCACCCTCCCGCAAGCTGAATTCGATCAACGCCGTGCGGCCGTCGACCTCGCCTTCCTCCGTCGCGGTGTAACGTTCACCGTTTACAACGACTCCCAGGGCACCGAGCGCATTTTCCCGTTCGATCTCATCCCGCGAATCATTCCCGCCGCCGAGTGGAAACGGATCGAGGCCGGCCTCGTGCAGCGGATGACCGCGCTGAATCTCTTTCTCGACGATATTTACCACGGGCAAAAGGCGTTGAAGGACAACATCGTCCCGCCGGCGCTCATCCTCGGCGCGAAGCATTTCCGGCGCGAGTTCATGAACTTCTCGGTGCCGAAGGGCATCTACGTTCACATCTGCGGCACCGACCTGATTCGCGACGAGGCCGGCAACTATCTCGTGCTCGAGGACAACCTGCGGTGCCCGTCCGGCGCGAGCTACATGATCGAGAACCGTGCCGCGATGCGCCGCGCGTTTCCCAATCTTTTCCAGAGTTATGGCGTCCGCCCCGTCGAAGGCTACGCCGACGAGCTGCTCAAGGCGCTGCTCCACCTCGCCCCCTCCGCGAACGAGAAGCCGAACGTCGTGCTGCTCACCCCGGGCGTTTTCAACAGCGCCTACTTTGAGCACTGCTTCCTCGCGCGGCAGATGGGCATTCCGATCGTCGAAGGCCGCGATCTCGTCGTGCGCGACACCCGGGTGTTCATGCGCACCACGGCCGGGCTCGTCTCGGTCGATGTGATCTATCGCCGGATCGACGACGATTTTCTCGATCCCACCGTTTTCCGCGCGGACTCGATGCTCGGCGTTCCCGGGCTCGTGAACGCCTATCGCGCCGGCAATGTCGCGCTCGCCAATTCGATCGGCACCGGCATCGCCGACGACAAGGTGATCTACGCCTACGTTCCGAAGCTGATCAAATACTACCTCGGCGAGGACCCAATCCTGCCGAACGTGAACACCTACCTCGCGTCTGAGCCTCTCGAACGGAAGTTCATCCTCGAGAATATCGCGAAACTCGTCGTGAAATCCGCCAACGAGGCCGGCGGCTACGGCATGCTCATCGGCCCCGCGGCGACGGCCGCCGAGTGCGATTCCTTCCGCAGTCAGGTCGCAGCCAACCCTCGCAATTTCATCGCGCAGGACCCGATCAAGCTGTCGCGCTCCCCCACCTATTGCGACGGCCAGCTCGAGGGCCGGCACATCGATCTCCGCCCTTACATCCTCTACGGCGAGAAAGTGACCGTGACTCCCGGCGGTCTCACGCGCGTCGCGCTCCGCAAGGGTTCACTCGTCGTCAACTCATCCCAAGGCGGCGGCTCGAAGGACACGTGGGTGCTGCAAGGGGACGAATAGAAAATCCAAGGACCAAACTCCAAGCTCCATTGAAACTTCAAAGTTCAAACTCTTCGCTGAACGGGTGCTTCGGTATTGGTGCTTCTCTGGAGCTTGGCGCTTGGTGCTTGGAGCTTCTTTAGCATGCCCGCCGCCAAATCTCTCCCTCCGCTCCAGCGTCCGCAGGCGACCGTCATGCTGTCGCGCGTCGCGCATTCCCTGTATTGGATGAGTCGTTACATCGAGCGCGCGGAAAACATCGCGCGCCTCCTCGATGTCAACCTCCAGTTCCTTTTCGATTTTCAGGACATCACGCACACCAAGCTCAACACCTACTGGGAATCGCTCATCCTTAGCACCGGCGATGAAGAACTTTTCGCCAAGCTCTACGAGACCGCCGATAGCCGCACCGTCACGGAATTCCTCGCGTTCGACCTGAAAAACCCCGGCTCGATCCTCTCGTGTGTTTATGCCGCGCGCGAGAACGCCCGGATGATTCGCGACCAGATCTCGCTCGAGATGTGGGAGACGATCAACGAGCTCTACCTCTTCCTCAAGTCGCACAGCACCGCCGCCGTCTGGGCCGCTGGCCCCCAGGAATTCTTCGCGAAAATCAATCGCGCCTCCCACCTCTTCCAAGGCCTCACCGCCTCGACCTATTCCCGCAGCGAAGGCTGGGAATTCATCGAGCTCGGAAAATACATCGAGCGCGCCGACAAGACCACGCGCATTCTGGATGTGAAGTATCACGTGCTCCTGCCCAACGCCGCCGATGTCGGCGGCGCCTTGGACACGGCGCAGTGGCAGGCCGTCCTGCGTTCCGCTTCGGCGCTCGAGGCATATCGCCGTTATTACGTGCGCGAGATTCTTCCGTGGAAGGCGGCCGAGTTCCTGATTTTTTCCGATTCGTTTCCGCGCTCCCTGCACTTTTGCATCGCGCAGGTGGAGGACTTCCTCCGTCGCATTTTAGGCGAAACCGGCAGCCGTCCACGCACCGCCGCCGCCCGCGCCGTGCGCCGGCTGCTCGCTGATCTGCAGTCGCTCACGATCACCGAAGTGCTGAACCAGGGGCTGCACGAGTTTCTCATGGAGATCCAGGCCACGCTCGACTCGATCAGCAACGAGGTCGTCGAGACGACCATGTTTTATCCGGCCGAGTCCGTGCTCGAAGAACAGCAGCAGCAACAGCAGCAATAGGCGCCGCCGCGACTTCCATTCGGCGCCGCCATGAATCTCCGTATCCTTCACCGCACTACGTTTACCTACGCGGGCAAGGCGCACGATAGCTTCAACGAGACCCGCCTGCGGCCCATCGACGATACGACGCAGCATTGCGTCGACTTCAAGCTGCGGCTCACTCCCGGCGCCGTGCCGCGCGACTACAGCGATTTCTACGGTAACACCGTCCATTACTTCGAGCTGATCGACAGCCACACCAAACTGATCATCGAGGCTGTCTCGGTCGTGGAAACAATTCCGCTGGCCGACCGTCCGCCCGTGCCGCGCGTGCCGATGGACGAGCTCGAGAGCTCCGCCGAGCGCGAGATGCTCGCCGAGTTTTACAATAGTTCCCACTACGTGCCCCTCGAGGTCGAGCTCTGGCGCGAGGCGCAGGACGCGCTCGCGGAAGGTCGCAGCGATGTGTGGAGCGATGTGCGCCGCCTCGGTGAGCATATCTACCGCCGCTTCGCCTATCGCCCAAAAACCACCGGCGTGAACACGCGGGCCAACGACGTGCTCAAGCTCCGCATGGGCGTCTGTCAGGATTTCGCCCACGTGCACCTCGGCCTGTGTCGCAGCGTGGGCATTCCCGCGCGCTACGTCAGCGGCTACTTTTTCAACAACACCCGCCGCCCGCGCGAAATCGAGGCCTCGCACGCCTGGATCGAGGCGTGGATCCCCGGATTCGGCTGGGCCGCCTACGATCCGACCCACGCGCGACTCGTCGACGAACGCTACGTGAAAGTCGCCGTCGGTCGCGACTACGCTGACATTCGCCCCGTCAATGGCACCTATCGGGGCGCCCCCACGCGTTCGCTGAAGGTCGACGTCACGGTTCGCGAAACCCCCGCCGGCGTGCCAGTGTCCTAGCGTCTCTCAGTGCTCGTCACTCTGCGCGCAGCGAAGAATCCCATGGGAGCCTCACTGCGCATCGCGGATCCGAAAGTCCTCTCGGATTTTTCACTCCGCATCAGGTGACCGGTCGCCCTCATCATGTTTCTCCGCCTCGTCCATCTCACGCGCTACGAATACTCCAGCCCGGTTTCATTCGCGCCGCACGCCTTGTATCTGCGCCCGCGCGAATCTCCGCGCCAGCGGCTGCACGATTTTCGGATCGAGATCAGCCCGACCGCCCGCCGCATCGCGACCAACGATCCGCTCGACAACGCGCTCGACTGGGCGTTCTTCGCCCCGGAGACCCCGGCGACGCGCCTCGAATTTCGGACCGAGCTCATGGTGGAGACGCTCGACACCAACCCGTTCGACTTCTTCCTCAAGCCCACCGCGCTCACGTTTCCATTTACCTACGACGCCGCGGAAAAAACCGCACTCCTGCCCACGCTCACCCCGCGCGCGGATTCACCCCGACCAGAAGTCCTGCGCGGCTGGCTCGATCAAAACTTACCCTCTCCGCCCGCTGAGACGGTCCCCTTTCTCATCGCGCTCAACGGCGCCGTGCATCGCACGCTTCGCTACACGCGTCGCGAGGAGCAAGGCGTCCAGTCCGCGACCGAAACCCTCACGCTCGGCAGCGGGTCCTGCCGCGACTACGCCGTGTTTCTTATCGAACTCTGCCGCACGCTCGGCCTCGCGGCGCGTTTCATCAGCGGATACCTTTACGAACCCGCCGCCACCGGCGCGGCGCCCGCGGTCTCGCCGGCGATGCATGCGTGGGTGGAGGTCTACCTCCCGGGAGCAGGCTGGCGGGGGCTGGATGCGACGCGGGGCATCTTCTGTGACGATGCCTTCGTCCCGCTCGCGCACGCCAGCTTCGCCGAGAACGTGAATCCCATTCAAGGCACGTTCTACGGCCCCGCCGACGTCACCTCGCAACTCACCACGCTCCTCTCCGTCGAGAAATTGTAACCGCCCGCATTTCAGAATCGTTCTCTTTCTCTTAATCTTTCTCTTTCTCTTCCGAGGCTACAGCGCTCAAGCGGGAGAAAGATAAAGAGAACGATAACTTCGAACTCCGATCTCCAATTCGTTCATGTCCGCCGCTCCCTACTCCGCCGCTGAATGGAAAAAAATCCGGGCCTGCGGCGATAGCGTCGAAGCCTCGCTCGCGCAGACCGGCGTGCTCCTCACGATGGGCGGCGAGCCCACGTTTGTCCCCACTGCGCCCACCGGCGCCGAGTGGCACACCGCCGCCCTCGGGCCGACCAAGCTCGCTTACGCGCGCAAACTCGCGCGTGAGCTGATCCGCACTGCATTTCCCGGCGCAGTGGTCCTCGAAACCTCGGCCAAGCATTACCCCGGCGAGCCTCTGCCCCGTTGGGCTCTCCTCATTCAACGACTCGCCGACGGGAAGCCCATCTGGCGCGAAGCGAAACTGCTGCGCGCCGACACCGAGACCGGCAAGCACACCGCCGCCACCGCGAAGAAATTCATCCACGCGTTGGCGCGCATCCTCACGCTCGAGCCGGCGCGCGCGCTCCCGCTCGCCGAAGCCGCGGCCCCGTCCACGCCGGTCGGATACGTGCTTCCGCTGGATCACACCGAAGCCAAGGTCTGGGTCACTGATGACTGGACGCCCGCCGTGGGCACTGAACCGCTGCCGCTTTTCGCCGGCGAGAGTGCGGCCGGACTTCGCCTGCCGCTGCACACGTTGAAAGAGAAAAACCTGCGCCGCGCGCTGACCGTGGAAGCGCGCGCGGGGTCGTTGATCATTTTCGTGCCGCCGTTGTTGCTCGATTCCTACGTCACACTCCTGACCGCGATCGAGGATACGCTCACCCACTTGGAGTTGCGCGATGTCGTCCTCGCCGGCTATGCGCCGCCGCCCGACCCCGCGTTGCCGACCGTTGGCCTCGCGAGCGATCCCGGCGTCCTCGAGATCAACGTCTCGCCCTGCGCCACCTGGGCCGACTACGACGCCCAACTCGCGCAGATCTACACCGCCGCGCAGGCCGTCGGTCTCTGCGCGCGCAAACTTCATTTCAACGGCCGTGAAGCCGGCACCGGTGGTGGCGCCCACCTCGTTTTTGGCGGGCCCGCCGATCTGCTGTCCCCATTTTTCGCGTTTCCCGCCCTGCTGCCCTCGATCATCCGCTACTGGCAGCGGCACCCGGGCCTTAGCTACGCGTTCACCGGCGCCTACCTCGGCCCCAGTTCGCAAGCACCGCGTATCGACGAATCGACCTTCGAAGCGCTCTACGAATTGGAAATCGCCTGCACGGGCGCCGAGAATCTCGGCAGCCCGCAGAACCTCGCGCTTTTCGATTTGCTGTTCCGCGACCTGCTGATGGATCGCTCCGGCAACACGCACCGCGCCGAGATCAGCGTCGACAAACTCTGGAATCCCTTCGCGCCGAATGGCCGCCTCGGGTTGATCGAGTTCCGCGCCTTCGAGACGCATCCACTCCGCACCGTCCAATCGATCACGGCGCTCTTCGTCCGCGCGATCCTCGCGCGCCTCTGCGCCGC
>JANPIT010000756.1:0-3612 GCA_031425115.1 Opitutaceae bacterium
CCTCGATGGCGTCGATCTCCTGCCTCACCTCGGCGCCGGGGCGGATAAGCCGATTCGGGCCCAGCATTACTGGCGGGTCGGGCCGCAGGCGGCGTTGCGCATGGGCGATTGGAAAGTGCATCGCGGGCGCGGTGAGCGCACGTGGCAGCTTTTCAATTTGGCGGACGACATGGGCGAGGAACGCGATCTGAGCGTGGCGCAGCCGGCAAAGTTGGCGGAGCTGGAAAAAGCCTGGCAGGCGCTCGACCGCGAAATGGCCGAGGCGTTGTGGAATCCGGGCGGTGGGGGCGGGCGCCGCGGCGCGGCGAAGAAATAGCCGGGCAGCAGCCGCGCGGGGCGTCCGAAAATGGGCGCGAAAAAATCATCGCCGCGGCCCGCGATTCCTGACGGGCTTTCCGGGCTGTCGACCCGGTGGGCGCGACCGCATCCTATTCTCCATGACATCCCTTGATCGCATCAACGCCGCCACGCAGGCCGGGCAGTTGCTTCCCAGCACGGCGGAAAATCTCACCGCGTTTCTGGCGGCAAAATTTCCGGCTTGGGCCGATCAGAGCATTGACGAGCTCGTCACGAAAAGCGCGTGGGGCGAGTTGAACGATCGCTTCTATCGCTTCCTGGAATTCGGCACCGGCGGCATGCGGGGCCGCACCATCGGGGTGGTGCCCGCGCTCGCGGAGACGGGGCAGTTGTCGGCGACCGGCTCACCGGCGCATGCCGCGATCGGCAGCAACATGCTGAACGACTTCACGCTGATCCGGGCGGTGATCGGCCTGTATCGTTACACGGCGAAGTATCTCGCGCAAAAGACGCCCGGCGCGAAACCGCGCCTGGTCGTCGCGTATGACGTGCGGCACTTCTCGCGGCACTTTTCCGATTTGGCGGCCTCGACGTGGACGCAGCTCGGCGGTGAGGCCTACGTGTTCGACGGTCCGCGTCCGACACCGCAGCTGAGCTATGCCGTGCGGATGCTAAAGGCGCACACGGGCGTCGTGATCACGGCGAGCCACAATCCGCCGCACGATAATGGATTCAAGGCCTACTTCGAGGACGGCGCCCAGGTCGTGCCGCCCCATGACAAGGGGATCGTCGCGGAGGTGAATGCGGTGCCATTGGCAGAGACGGGTAATTATTTGCAGGCGAAACTGGCAGGCGTGACCACGCTCGGGCGCGATGCCGATGATGCGTATCTCGCGGTGGCGGCCAAGGCGGCCCTGGACCCGGAGGTGTTTCGCAAAACGAAATTGAAAGTGGTGTTTACGAATATCCACGGCTGCGGCGCGGTGCATTCGTTACCGCTGCTGATTCACGCGGGGTGCGACGTCGTGCCGGTGCCGGAGCAGCTCAACTTTGACGCGCGTTTTCCGACGGTGAAGTCACCCAACCCGGAGAACGCGGACGCGCTCTCACGGGCGGTGGCGTTGGCGGAGCGCGTGGGAGCGGACGTGGTGCTCGCGACCGACCCGGATGCGGACCGCATGGGCTGCGCGGTGCGCAATCGCGCGGGCAAGCTGGAGCTTTTGTCGGGCAACCAGATCGGCGCGTTGCTCGCCGAGTATCGTCTGACCAAATACAAAGAGCTCGGCTGGATTCCGCGCGAAGGTTCAGCGCGCGCGGCGATCGTGAAGACCTTCGTGACGACGCAGCTGCAGGACGCCATTGGCCGCGGTCACGGCGTGAAGGTAATCAACACTCTCACCGGCTTTAAATGGATCGCGGCGAAGATGCGCGGCTACGAAGACACGCTGGTGCGAGCCATGGGCCCTGGATTCGACTACGAGGCGACGCCCTTCGAGCAGCGTGCGAAACTGCTCCAGCAGCACAGCACGTTCTACGTGTTCGGCACGGAGGAGAGTTACGGCTACCTGCCCAACGACTACCTGCGCGACAAGGACGGGAACTCGGCGTGCCTCATGTTCTCGGAGCTGTGCGCGTGGGTGAAAGGCCGCGGGCTCACGGTGCCCGAATATCTGGACGAAGTGTTTCTGCGTTACGGCTTCTACCTCGAGGGCGTGATCAACATCTACTACGAAGGCGCGAGTGGGAATGCGAAGATCAAGCGCATCCTCGAGTCGTATCGCGCGAATCCGCCGAAGGCATTCGGCGACGTGACAGTGACGAAGTTTCAGGACTTCGGACGGGAAACGATCGTGGATGCGGACAATGAGACGATTCCGTCGCAGGACCTCTACGTCGTGACGCTTTCAAACGGCTACTCGTTCGCCGCGCGGGGCAGCGGCACCGAGCCGAAGATGAAGTTTTATCTCTTTGCCAACGAAAAGGTGGCCAGTGCGGCGGAGTTGCCGGCCGTGAAAGCGCGCGTCGCCGCGACGCTCGCGCGATTGAACAAACTCATCGAAGCGGACGCGAAGGCGCGCGCGGAAGGCTGACGCGACCACGTAAGGATGCACCGTGCATTTGTTTGGGTTGTGACCGTGGGGGTCGTCGTGACGACGGCGCTGGCCTGGACGCGTCGCGATGCGGCGATGGCGGAAGCGGGTGTCACGGTGTTTTCCGTCCGGCGGCCCGGTGCGATGATTATCGTGCCGGCGGTGGCGATCGACGCAGAGCGTCAGGCGGCGGCAATGTTGCGCGACACGCTGGCGGAAGCTGCGGGATTACCGGCGAGCCGGTTCCCCATTGTGGCGGAGCGGCGAGGCGGCGCGCGGCGGGGAATCTTTGTCGGCGCGACCGTGCGCGGGAGCCCTGTTGCCCGCAGCGCCGCGAAGCCGCCTTTCGACACGGAGGTGTCGGCGTTGGTGCGAGACGGAGCGGTTTTCATTCGCAGCGAGCGCCGTGAATCGATTGGGCACGCGGTGAGTTGGTTTCTGGAAAAGGAGCTGGAGGCGCGTTGGTTCATGCCCGGGCCGCTTGGAAAGAGTGTGCCAAAGCGGCCGGCGCTGCGGATGGAGGCGGGCACGAGGAGTTTTCGCCCGGGGTTCATTTCACGCGACTTGGGCATTGGTGGTGCGCCGGGGCAGGAGTGGTATGCGCGGAACCGGCTCGAATCGCGTTTCGATCACAGTCACAACCTGGTGAATATCTTCCGGCGGGAGGATTTGCTGAAATCGCCGGAGATGGCGCCCATGAGAAACGGCGCGCGCTTCATTCCGGCGGCGGGTCAGGGTAACTGGCAGCCCAACATGCTTAGCCCGGCGGCCGTGCAACACGCCGCGGCCGTCGCCCTCCGGGCGTTCGCCGCGGATCCAAAGCGGCTGTCGTATTCGCTCAGCACGAACGATTCGGATCGCTTCGATGATTCGGCGGACACGCTCGCGGCGGTGAGCCCGGCGCGTTTTTTTCGCCATCGGCCGGACTACTCGAATCTGGTGTTCACGTTCACCAACGCTGTCGCGGAAATAGTCGCCAAGAAGGAGCCGGCGCGCTACCTCCCGGCGTATGCCTATTATTGGTGTGAAAACGCCCCGGATTTTCCCGTCGCGAAGAATGTGGTGCCCTTTCTGACCGCCGATCGCAGCCAGTGGTCCCACCCGGCGTTTGCGGCGGAGGACAAGGCGTTGATCGAGCGTTGGTGTCGTTCGGGCGCGGAGATCGTAGGCGTCTACGATTACTTTTACGGCAACCCGTTCTTCTCGCCGCGGCCGACGCTGTATG
>JANPIT010000757.1:0-2559 GCA_031425115.1 Opitutaceae bacterium
CGTTGCACCTGGAAACTGTAGATCCAGTGCGAGCGATAGTCCGCCACGTAGAGCAGGGTTTGATCGGGCGAGAGCGTCACGCCGTTGGCGTAGCGAATGCCGGTATCGACGACGGACTTCGTGCCATCGGGCTTGATCAACCACACCTTGCTCGGCTCGTTGCTGTTGCCCGCTGGCGGATGCGTCACGTAAGCGTGGCCGTTGTGCGCGACGACGATGTCGTTGCCCGCAATTTCCGACGCGATAACGCTGGAACCGCCCGCGGCATCGAACGCCAAGACCTGTTGGGCGCCGGTCGCGACCGTGTAGAGACGACCATCGGGCCCGAACGCCTGGCCGTTGGTGCGGTTCGTGTTCTCGCGGGCCAGCGACACTTTGCCGTCCAGGGAAATCTTATACGCCTTGCTGTTCGGAATATCGGTGAAGAACACCTCGCCCTGCGCATTCGGCGCGGGGCCCTCGGTCAGGCGATAGCCTTCGCCGACGAGCTGCCATTCTTCGCCCGGAATGAGCACGGCGGCCAATACCGCGTTCTTCGTCGGCGCGGCCGATTGCACGGGCGCGGGCCAGCCTTTCCACAGCCACCGGATCGCATCCGGGAAAACGGCGGTGCCATACCGGCCGTTGTGGCCGCCCTCGCCCCAGCGGTGCTCCACCTCGTATCCAGAAAAGGCAAACGCGCGCTGGATCGTCTGGTTGGCCATCCACCAGTCGCCCGCGTAAATGTTGTTATCGTTCGAGCCGTCCACGAGGAACACGCGCAGCTTCTTCGGCTCGTATTTGCGGATCAGCGTGTGATAGCGGTCGCCGCCGCGCAGGCCGACAAAGGTGCCCACGTTGCTGAAGACGCGGCTGAACGCATCGGGGCGTTCCCACGCTGCCGTAAAAGCGCAGATCGCGCCACTGCTGGATCCACCGATCGCGCGATCGTTACCCGAGGGCGAGAGCCGGATCGGCCGTCCGTCCGCGGTGGACTTGGTCTCGACCGCCGGCAGCACCTCCTCGAGGACGAAGCGCGCGAAGCTGTCGCCGAGCCCATCGTATTCGTAACTGCGATTGAATCGATCAAGCGCCGTCGTGCCGTCGGCCGCCTTCACCACGCCGGGCGGCACGACGACCGCGATGGTCACGGGGATTTCGCCGCGCGCGATCAGGTTGTCGAATACGACGGGCACGTTCCACTGCATGCCGTCCTGGTTCACGTAGACGCACGCGGGTTTTACCGGGTCGTATTGTTTCGGGACGTAAACGGTGATCTGCCGCGTCGTCCCCGGAAAAATCCTGGAGCCGGCGAGCTCAAACTTGAGCTGCTCGCCCTTGGGCACGCCCGGTTGCACCGCGGAGTCCGGGTGCGGCGGATACTCGTCCGCCGCGCGCGAAGAAAGACAGGGGGCACCGAGTATCAGACAAGCAATGACGAAGCGGGGTATTGAACTCATAAAAACGCTGAGGATCGGGGGAGCAGGCGGATGACCTTGCGACCCGGTCCGCTAACGCACGCCGAACACCGTCTCATCCACGAGCAGTTTCTCGGGGTAGACGACGCGACCGCGCACCAGCATATCGCCGTCGAAAGCCTCATGCCGCACGTCCGCCAGGCGGACGGCATGCTCGGGCTTTTCCGGACGCAGGCCGCTAAAAATCGTCTTCGCCTTCTCGTCGGCAAACAACACGGGCGCGTGATACGCAAAGAGGTAGTCGAGTTGGCGCACGCGCATGAGCTCGCTGATCAGCTGCGCGCCTCCCTCCACAAAAATGCCGGCGATCCGCTCCTCGGCGCATTTCTTCCGAAACTCCGGAAACGGCACGCGCTGGGTCGCCGACTCGAAGGTCCACACCTTGATCCCCATTTCGCGCAGCTTGCGCACGTAGCCGAGCCCGCCGTGGGGCGTCGTGACGACGATGGTGCGGTCACGAAACTCATCGGTGAACAGCGCCGGCAAATTCTTGTCCACCACCGTGCGCAGCAGGCCGTCGAACACAAAACGCCACGGGCACCACTCCGGCTCGCCCTCGCGTCGCGAGGTGAGCCGCGGATTATCTTTCAGCACGGTCATGGCCCCGACCGCGATACCCGGGAAAAAGCGCCGCCACCGATGCACGTCCGCCCGCGAGCGCTCGTTCGTGATCCAGCGCGACTCGCCCGTGCGGCACGCGATCTTGCCGTCGAGGGTCGAGGCCACTTTCGCCGCGATCAGCGGTCCGCCCTGAGTTATCCAATGATTGAATACGAGGTTCAGGTCGGTGCATTCGCGTTCGAGCACGCCGCTCACGACCTCGATGCCGGCCGCCCGCAACACCTCGAAGCCCTTGCCGGCATGAGCCGGGAACGGGTCGGTCGCGCCGATCACGACCTTCTTGATCCCGGAGGCGATGATCGCGTCCGTGCACGCGCCGGTGCGCCCGTGCGTGCTACAGGGCTCAAGCGTGACATACAGCGTGGCGCCGGGGCGCGGGGTCTTGCCGCGCGCGAGCAAGGCGAGTCGCTCCGCGTGCGGACCGCCGTCGGGGGCGGTCGCGCCTTCCGCGACGATCTGCCCCTCCTCGACAATCAGCGCC
>JANPIT010000758.1:0-1836 GCA_031425115.1 Opitutaceae bacterium
CGCTGCTTCAAGTCACGCAGCAGGCCGGCGATGGGCTGGTCGATGTTCTGCGCGTGCTTGGCGTGCTCGGCCATGTCGCCGTGTTGGTCCCAATTTTTGCTGCTGCTGCCGTCGACGAGCTCGACAAAGCGCACGCCACGCTCGGCGAGCCGGCGCGCGACGAGGCATTGCCAGCCAAAGCCCTCGGTGTCGCCGCGCTTGAGGCCGTAGAGGTCGAAGGTCGCGTCGGTTTCCTTGGCCAGATCGAACACCTCGCGGGCTTCGGTCTGCATGTGAAACGCCGTCTCGAATGTCCGGATACGTGCGGCCAGGTCGGTGTCGCCCACGCGCTGGCTAAGGTGGCGGTTGTTGAGCACGTCCGCCAGGCCGAGCTCGAGTTCCTGCAGGCCGCGGTGCGTGGTGCGGCGATCGAGGTTTGCGATGGGTTCGGCGCCGCCGATGACGCGCACGCCCTGGTGATACGCGGGGAGGAAGTCGTTGTTGAAAATCTGCGTGCCGGCGTAGGGCATCTGGGGCGCCAGCGCCACGAAGGAGGGCAGGTTGCGATTCGTGGTGCCGAGGCCGTAGCTCACCCACGAGCCGATACTCGGGCGGGAGAAGAAGAACGAGCCGGTGTGCAGTCCGAGGGTGGCGTTATAGTGCTCGTTGTCGTCGCCCTTCATCGAGCGGATGACGCAAATGTCGTCCATGCACTCGCGCAGGTGCGGAAACAGATCGCTGACGGGTGTGCCGCACTTGCCGCCGGGACGAAATTCCCAGCCGGGCTTGAGCAGAACGCGTTGTTGATTGGAAAGGCCGCCGCCCACGCCGGTGGTCTTGCCGTCGGCGGCGAAGAGCGCCGGCTTCGGATCAAACGTGTCCATGTGCGACACGCCACCGTTGGAGAAAATGAAGATCACGCGCTTCGCTTTCGCGGGGAAATGCGTCGGCTTGGGCGCGAGGGGATCGGCGGCGTTGGCGGCGGACTCGGCCAGCAGGTTAGACAGGATGCCCGGCATCAGCAGCGAGCCGCCGACAAGCGAGCGGAGGAATTCGCGGCGGGGAGGGCGGGGGTGTAATCTCATGGCGCGGGGTGATGCGGAGGACTTTTTTGGCCAGGATCAATGAATCTCTGAACAAACTAATCTGGAACTCAGGAACTCAGAAAAAGACCGCATGACCGCGAAAAAAAATGTCCGCATTGGCTTTCTTCCTGATTTCCTGAGTTCCAGATTTGTTCGCTGTATTGTTCCGGGGTTCAGTCGAGATAGACGAATTCGTTTAAGCGGAAGAGCACGCGCACGCACGCGCGCCAGGCTTCGGGTTCGATGGCGTTGGTCGCGGCGCTTTCGACCTGCAATTGAGCGCGGGCTTTCACGAGGAACGTGAGTGCTGCCGCGCGCTCGTCGGGTGCGGGTGGGCGCGTGAAGAGCTGTTCGTAGAGGCGATCGAGGCGGGTCTTGTCGTCGGCAGGGTTGGCGAGCAGCGCATCGGCGACGCGGCCGGCTTGTTGATGAAGCAGGCGGTCGTTGAGGAGATAAAGGGCCTGCAGCGGCGTCGTGCTGGTGGGACGCGCGGGCGTGCTCGTCGAAGGATCGGCGCCGTCGAAGATGGCGAGATAGGGATGTCGTTGGATGCGCGCAGTCATGAGAAAGACGCTGCGGCGGTCGCTCTCGTAGACGGCTTTGAAGGGATTGTGCTGCGTGTATTTCCACTCGTGGGGCGGGGGAATGGGGTGTGCGCCACCGGGCGTGAGATCGAGATTGCCGCCGAGCGCGAGCAGGGTGTCGCGGATGGCCTCGGCTTCGAGGCGCCGGCGTGGGAAGCTGGCGAGGAGCTCGTTCGTGGGGTCGCGCG
>JANPIT010000759.1:0-1603 GCA_031425115.1 Opitutaceae bacterium
GGCGTGTTCGGCAAACGCCTTCACCGCGGCCTCGAACTCGGGGCCCGGCGTGACGTGCATCACCTCGTTCACTTCCCACTTCGGCGAGCCTTCGCCCAGGTAGTTCGTCGAGATGCGATATTTCATCAGCGCCGTCTCCCATTTGTTCGCGAGGATGGTGGGCCACATCAGCCACAGCCGCTCCTGCGGATCGATGAACATGGCGCAGTTCGTATCCGGATAGCCGGGCGTGTCCGCCATGGTGAAACGGGCGCTCCACGTTTTGGCTCCCTGGGCGAGTCGCGCACCCTCGATCTTCACGTCATCCGCCGTGCGTTCCCCGGAGCCATGGAACCAGCTAACGATGAGTTCACCGTTGGACGCTTCGACGATGCACGAGCCGTGGTTGTGCCAGTGCTCGAGCGGAAAAATGAATTCACTCGTGTGAAACGGCCCGGCGGCCGCGAGGGCGAGGGAAGGGGTTGCACTCAGGAAAACCGTGGCCGCGGCGCCGTGGAAAAGTGAACGAAGGCTTCGCATGAACGTAGTGTGGCAGCGAAGCGGGCCGGGCGTAAAGCCCGCCTCCGTTGGGGCACGTCCGGCAGGTTTAGGCGACGGGCTGAGCGAAGATGCATGTTTTGCTCGCAGGTGGGCGACGCAGTTGCAGGATGCCGGCGGGCTTCGCACGGTTCCGCGGTCACAACGTTCGGCCCGCACCCCGCAGCACGTTTTTTTCGTCGCGGCCTCCCCCTCCTTCGCAAAAGCATTCTCGGAATGAAAAAATATAATGTCGGCATCATTGGTTACGGCTGGGTCGCGACCGCACACATTCCTGCGATCAACGCCTCGACGCAGGCGCAGGTGACGGCGGTCTACTCGTCGCGCCCGCAGAATTCCGCCGAGGTCAGCGCCCGCCATGGCAGCACGATCAAGTGCTACACGGATCTGAACCAGATGCTGGCCGACCCGAGCATCCACGCCGTCTCCATCTGCAGTTATCCGCACCAGCACGCCGATCACATCGTCGCGGCGGCAAAGGCCGGCAAGCATCTCATCATTGAGAAACCGATCACGCTTTCGCTCGTGGATGCGAAGCGCGCTTTCGCCGCGGTGAAAGCCGCCGGCGTGAAAACCTGCGTGTGTTTCGAGTGTCGTTTCTCGAGTCAGTTTCTGTCCACCAAGGCCGTCATCGATGCGGGTCTCCTCGGGAAATTGCACTACGGCGAGGTCGATTATTATCACGGCATCGGCCCGTGGTATGGCCAGTTCCGCTGGAACACGTCGAAGGAGTCGGGCGGCAGCAGTCTGCTTTCCGCGGGCTGTCACGCGATGGACGCCTTGCTGCTGTGCATGGGCAGCGAGGTAGAAAGCGTCACGAGCCATTCGGCGACGTCCTCGAACGAAGTCTTCACGCAATACAAATACCCGACGACGAGCGTCTCGATCCTGCGTTTCAAGAATGGAGCGCTTGGCAAAGTCGCGTCGGTCATCGATTGCTTGCAGCCCTACTATTTCCACACGCACCTCGTCGGCAGCGAGGGCAGCCTGTTGGACAACAAATTTCACTCGACCAAGCTCGGCACCAACAAACACGCGTGGAGCCAGCTCTCGATGAAGATGCTGG
>JANPIT010000760.1:0-8193 GCA_031425115.1 Opitutaceae bacterium
CCGGATGGAACGGCGACGCGTAATTTCCAGAATTTCCATTACCCGGCGGTGCGGGAAGCGGACATCGCGGGTTCGGCCGCGATTGTGGACAACCGTTTCAAACTCGTGGTCGACGGCGCTCGCGGCACGGGCGTCGAGTTATTTGACCTGCGGGCCGATCCAGCAGAAAAAACGAACGTGATCGCGGCGCACGCGGGCGAAGCCAAAAAACTCGAGCAGCAGTTGCGCGCGTGGCAGCGGTCGGTGCTGGAGAGTCTGACGGGCGCGGATTATCGCTGACGGCGACGGGACGGGCGCACGGTGGAGACAACGCGGGCCCGCGGGGCTGGGAGCAGTCCGCGCCAGGCGGCCGGTAAGTGAACTACGCCGTGAGCGTGATCCGATCCAGCCAACGCACGCCGGCGATGAGGGCCACGATCCCGGCGGCGAGGAACCACGGCACGGTGGCGAGGGAGTGTTGGGCGAGCAGGCCCGCCGCCGCGGGAAGCACCGCGGCTCCGACGAAAGCGGCCCCGGATTGGCGGCCGATCACGACCTGCGCGGCTTCGGACGCGAAGCGTCGCGGCGCCTCGTGCATGAGACACGGATACACCGGGGCGAAGCCGAGGCCGATAAGTCCCAACGCGAGGGCGGCGGCGATGGGTGAGGTGGTGCTCGCGAAGAGCAGGGCGCCGGCGAGCGCCAGTGCGGTGCCCGCGGCGACGAGGCGACGATTGCCCCAGCGATCCACCACGAAGCCCACGCTGATCCGACCGAGCGTGATGGCGGCGTAGTAAGCGGCAGTAATCATCGCCGCGACTTCGGCGGTGACGCCGCGGCTCGCGACGAGAATGGTGCCCGCCCACAGTCCGGCGGTGAGCTCCACCGCGGCGTAAAGCGCGAAGATCGCGGGCGCCAGCCACCCCGCGAACGAAGCGGCGCCGAGACTCGGCGGACGTTTCGCCTTCTTTTCTGCGGGCTCACTCGTGCGCGGGGGCGTCGTATTCCAGAGTCGCAGCGTGAAGAGAAGGACGAGCGCGAGGGTGAGTTGCATTGCGCCGAGGCGCAGGTAGCCAGCACGCCAGTCGCCGCCGGCGCGGAGCGCGTGAGCCATGACGAGCGGACCGGCGGTGGCTCCGACGCCCCAGCACGCGTGCAGCCAGTTCATGTGTCGACCGCTGTAGTGCCGCGCCACATACCCGTTGAGGCCGGCGTCGACCGCGCCGGCGCCCAAGCCGAGTGGGACGGCGGCAGCGATCAGCCACGCCAGGCCGTCGGCGCGGCTGATAGCGAGGAGGGCGCAACCGGTCAGCGCGCAACTGGCGAGCACCACCGGGCCGGTGCCGAAGCGGTTGAAGATCGTTCCGCTGGCGAAACCCGAGGCGCCGGAGAGAAGTGTGACCACGAAGGTGATCGTGCCTGCGAGACCGACCGCGACGCCGAGGTCAGGATAGATCGTGGGCCACGCGACCCCGAGCGTGCCATCGGGCAGTCCGAGGCTGACGAAGCCCAGGTAGATGACGGCCAGCAGACAGAGCGAAGCGCGTGAGGGAGTCATGGGCACGCGGCGGACACGCACTTGGGCGCCCCTGTTTCCTGAGGGGCGCGGGTCATTCCACGGGGCGCGGGGGGACCTCGGCGGGCCAGCGAGCGAGGAAGGCGAGTTGCGCGTCGCGGTCGGGCACGTGGCCGAAACCGGGGCGTGTGAGGAAACTCATCGGGTAGGCGGGCGTGATCGACCCGATCTGCACGGTCTCGCCTGCGACGGTGAAGGCCGCGCGCCAAGCTCCGCAGGCGATATCGAAGTGGGTGCCGAAGCGGCGCCGGATCCGGCGGGTGCGGTGCGGCGTGGGATCACGCGCGAGCAGTTCGATGAGTCGGGCGCTGAAATCAATCTGGTGTGCGGTGCGCAGCCACTCGAGCTGCGTGACCGCCAGAGGACCGAACTGCACGGTGAAGCGGGCGGGTGCTAAGAGCGAGGCATCGACGGCGTCGATCCAACCGGCGCGCGCATCGGGAAACGCATCGTGCGCGGCGATGTAAGGCTTGATGTCGAACACCGGCGTGCCCTCGACGAGGTCGCAGGGCCCGAGGAGGAGTCGCCGGCCTTCGACGCCAAGCAGCGCGACCGCCGTGAGACCGAGGGGATTGGGGCGGTGCGGCGAGCGGGTGGCGAACACCCCGCGGCGTTGCGCGGGACCACGCGGGGGCAGCACGAGGGGGCGCCAGCCTTCGTTACGATGAAACCACCAGACGAGCCACACGCGATCGACGCCGGCGAGATCCTGCAGCGCCTGTTCATAGCCGAGACCGGGCAGCAGCTCCAATTCGTTGCGCGCCTCGGCGGCGGCGGAGGGCTGGTGGCCGGCCTGAAACTTCACGCGCTGTTGCGTGCGCACGAAGCCGATCGGTTGAAGCGTGAGCGACGGGAGCAAGCCAACGAGAAAGTGGATCCACGGCGCGCGGGTCTATCCCGAAGTGCGGGGGCACGGAAATACGGTTTGAGCAGGAAGCTGGGAAGCCGGGCGGGCAGGGAGGATAAAGCGGGGAGAATTCAGAAGCTAGAAAGCCAGGAACGGATTCGGGTGTGTAATTTCTTGGGGACTTTCGTCATCGCGGCGAGTTCCGCGGGCGTTCGGGCGATGGGAAAGAAGCAGGAAGCCAGGAAGCCAGGAATAATTCAGGGGCGGAGATTGGTTCATGGTTTCGTGGCTTCTGAATTCATCCTCTGGCGGGGAGCGTGGGCTTGCGGATTGGGCGGCGCGCTGCGACGACAGGCGGGAAATCCCATGAATCTTCTTCGCGTTCTCCTCGTGCTCGGGCTCGGCGGCGGGGGTGCGTTGCTGGCGGCCACGGCGCCGCGACCGAACATTCTGCTGATCCTGTCGGACGACATGGGGTATTCAGATCTTGGATGCTTCGGGAGCGAGATCGCGACGCCGAACCTGGATGCGCTCGCGGCGGGCGGGCTGCGTTTTACCCAGTTCTACAACGGCACGCGGTGCTGTCCGACGCGGGCTTCGCTGCTGACAGGGCTCTATCCGCATCAGGCCGGGATGGGTTTCATGGTGCGCCGGGTGGAGGCGCCGGGGTATCGGGGCGATCTGAGCCGTCAGGCGGTGACGATCGCGGAGGTGCTGCGCGCTGGCGGCTATCGCACCGCGATGGCGGGCAAGTGGCATGTGGCTCAGTCGCACACGACCAAGAACGTGACGAACTGGCCGCTCGCGCGCGGGTTCGAAAAATTCTACGGCACGATTCGAGGCTTCGGCAGTTTCTGGGATCCGGAGACGCTGACGCGGCAAAACACGTTCATCACGCCGGAGAACGACGCCGAGTATAAGCCGAAAGAGTATTTTTATACGGATGCGATCAGCGATAACGCCGTCGCGTATTTGCGGGAGACCGCGGGTGGGCTGCAGCCGTTTTTCCTGTATGTCGCCTACACGGCGGCGCATTGGCCGTTGCAGGCGCCGGAGAGAGACATCGCCAAGTATCGAGGAAAGTATGACGCCGGCTACGACGCGATCCGGCAGGCGCGGCTCGCGCGCTTGAAGCAACTCGGGCTGATGGACCCGCAGTGGACGGCGGCGCCGACGGTTGGTCGCTGGGATGCGGTGGAGAACAAGGCGTGGGAGGCGCGCTGCATGGAGACTTATGCGGCGATGATCGACAATATGGACCAGGGCATTGGACGCATGCTCGCGCAGTTGAAACAGGACGGGCGGCTGGAAAATACGCTCGTGTTGTTCCTGCACGACAACGGGGCCTGCGCGGAGCGCAACGGCCGGCAGACGGTGAAGCAGCCCGCGCCGAGCGATCTGCGGCCGCTGCGGCCCGACGAATTACAGACGAAGAGCGGGCCGCCGATGCAGACGCGCGACGGGCGTTGGGTGAAGAGCGGCACCGACGTGATGGCCGGTCCGGCGGATTCGTATGTGGGCTACGGTGAAGCGTGGGCCAACGTGGCGAACACGCCGTTCCGCGAATACAAGCACTGGGTGCATGAAGGCGGCATCGCGACGCCCCTCATCGCTCACTGGCCCGCGGGTATCTGCGCGGCGCGGCGGGGGAAACTCGAGGCGCAACCGGGCCACCTCATCGATATCATGGCGACGTGCGTCGAACTTTCGGGCGCGACTTACCCGAAGGAGTTCAACGGCGAAACGATCAAGCCGCTCGAAGGTGTTTCTCTGGCGCCGGCATTCGCGGGGCGGCCGCTGGCGCGCACGCAGCCGCTGTTTTGGGAGCACGAGAGCAATCGCGCGGTGCGCGATGGCCGCTGGAAGCTCGTGGCGATGGAAGACAAGCCGTGGGAACTTTACGACCTCACGGCCGACCGCACGGAGATGAACGACCTCGCGGCGCAACAGCCGGCGAAAGTGCGCGAGTTGTCCGCGGCGTGGGAGGCGTGGGCGAAGCGCGCCGATGTGCTGCCGCTCGGTTCGTGGAAGCCCGTGTGGGGCACGCCCGGAAAGTAGCGTGGCCGCGTGTCGGCGGTCGCTCACCCAATCTGCGAGCAGCCCGCTCCGAAAATTCTCTTACGACCGCGGTGCGATGCGAGCGACGGCCACGGATTTGGTGTAGCGCCAATCCTGCAGTGAATCGAATGCGACGAGTTGGTGAAGGACCACGATGGCCCAGAAAACGATTTGGAACGGCAGCTTCACGGTCTTGTGGCGAAAAACCCGCTGCGCGAGAAATCCACCTGGCCAGCCACCCAGCAATGCGGCGAGGTGCAGGGTCGTCTCGGGGATCCGCCATTGGCCCGCTTCCGCGCGTCGCTTGTCGCTGCGATACGCGAAGAAGGTGATGATTGAAACGGCCAGCAGCGCGCCGGCCGGCAGCAGCCAATCGGCGGCGGTCAGCCGCCGACTCAATGCGTAAGCGGGCAGGATGAGCATGAGCGCCAGAGCGATTACGCTGGCCACTCCCGGGCTCTGGGTGCGGGGCGGAGATGACGAGGATTTGGGAAAGGCGGACATGCAGGTGCGAGACTGGCGATGGGCCGCGGCGAGCGCAACGATCCGCCACGCGGCGGCGCGGCCTTGCCTCCGCCGGCGTGCGGCCGCATCTATCGCTCACGATGGACTTATCCGAAGACGAGACGGCCTTTCTCCGCGAGGTGGTGAAAAGCGCCCGGCAACGCACGCATGTCGTGGCGTGGACCGATCGCGATGGCACCCCGCGACACACCGCACTCACGCCGGCGGAGGTCGTTCGCCTCAATACCATTGCACATCGCCTCAAGCTCTCGAAGCCGGAGACGCTGCGGCAAGCGGCGCATATTCCTGTGCCGCGTTAGTGACGGGAGGCCGGGGCCGGTTTGTTCGTTCTGGTTGAAATAGCGCGCAACGAGGGGACGCTTGCGCGCGTCGTGCCGGACTGCTGCGATTGAAACCTAACATGCCTGCTTCGCCCCGCTCCCGAACCCCCCTTCTCACTCTTCTTTTGGCCTGCGCGCTGACGGCGGTTGCCCCAGCGCAGACACCCTCCTCCGCCGCGGCGACGGCGCCCGCGGGTGGCCCAGTGGTGCTTAGTCCGTTCGAAGTGACGAGTCCGCAGGATCACGGCTATCGGGCCGGTGCGGCCGTGACCGGCACGGGGACAGCGGGATTGATCAAGGACACGCCCCTGAACATCAGCATCGTCGCCCGCGAGTTGATCGATGACCAGGCGGGCAACCAACTGATCGACGTGCTGCGCTCGGCGAGCTCCGTGGCGCTGCAGATCAAAGACGAGGCGATGATACTCGTGCGCGGCTACACCGGCCCGCAATTCGTGAACGGCCTACCGGCCGGTTCCGGCCTCACGCTTTACGATGTGGATCGCGTCGAGGTGGTGAAGGGGCCCAACGCGGTTTTTGCGGGCATCTCGAATCCGGGCGGCACCGTGAATCTGATCAAATTGAAACCGAGCTTCGTGCCGCGGCATTCGGTCGACCTGAGCTATGGCTCGTTTGATCACCGACGCGCGGTGTTGCGCACGTCCGCGCCGCTCCTGAAAAACAGTCTCGCCTACAGTTTCATCTATGGAAACACGGATGAAGGAAGCAACATCGACCATGTGTTCACGCGCGAGCGGTTCTACAGTGGCGGGCTCACGTGGAAGCCGACGCGGCAACTCGCGTTCACGGCGCGCTACGCCAATCTCGACCGCGAAGCCGGGCGCCGGCCGCACACGGTGGTGAGCCATCCGCTCTATCAACAGCGCGACCGCGAAGCCATCCAGCTGTTTGACCGGCTCGGTTTGCCGCGGCCCGCGAGCTATCCGCAGTTGGAAAATGGCGCGGTGCGCGATCCGGCCGGCGTGCCGATCACGACGGGTCGCCCCGCGCCGGAAGGCGTCGATGCCTTCATCTCGCGCACACTCGGGCCCAACGTGCCGCCGTATCCAGGAATCTACTCCACGGATTTCTTTCCGGACGATTCCTACAATTACAACGGGTCGGAGGGGCGGGATAATTACATGAACAAGACGACCACGCTCGAAGGCGAGTGGGTGCCGTCGCCGACACTCGCGGTGCGCGGCATCTTCCAGCAGGTCGACAGCAACCGCATGCGGCGCGAGTTCAACGGCCTGCGCCCCGTGGCGGGTCAGCGGCTGCGCAGCTCGATTTCCGACTTCAAGCCGGGTGGCGTGAATTTCTCCGCGAAGCTCGAAGGCGTCTACAAGCTGGACCTGCGCAGCGCCGGCAAACACGACTTCCTCGCTGGAGTGCAGCACGACGGAGGCAAGGATGTGATCAGCCCGGTGACGGTGGCGACGACCCGTGTGATCACTTTCGACCCGCGCACCGCTCAACTGCCGAACTTGCTTCAAGTGCTGCGCGATCAATACGGCGCGAGTTACCACGAGCCCGGCGTCGTGCGCAAAGGCGGCGCGCATTCCAACTCCGTCTACGGCGTGCTGCAGTCGGCGTTTTTTCAAGACCGCCTGCGCACCTTGATCGGCGGTCGACAGGTGACCAATCACCGGCCCACGGATGACAACCGCGATGGCATCGACGAGGGTTTCAAGAAGCGGAAGCTGCTCCCGCACTACGGCGCGCTCGTGCGCGTGACGCCGCAACTCAGCCTCTACGGCAGCTTCAGCAAGACGTTTGTGCCGCAGCGCCAGCAGACGGCCGACCTCGCCGCAATTCGCGCGACGCAAGGCGATCCGACCTCGCCGACCTATCGTCCGCCCGCGGTGATTCCCGTGCAGTTTCTCGTCGCCGACTTGCTCGGTCGCGGCTGGGAAGTGGGCAGCAAGCTTGATTTGGGCCAAGGCAAGCTCCTCGCGACGGTGAGTTATTTTTCGAACGAGGAGTCGTCACGCTTCGACGTCGATACGCCGAACCAGGTCCTCTATCAGCTGCCGGGCGCTACCGTGCGTGTCGCCGCGGGCCGCACGCAGACGAAGGGCCTGGAAACAGAGTGGGTGTGGACGCCGCGGCTGAATTACCAGGCGCTGTTGAGCGCGAGTTACTTCTTCAAGAAGAACGAAATCTCGAATCCGTCGGACCGGCGCGAAATCGGGTCCCACCTGGAATCGGTGCCGCGCTACACGGTGAATCTGTGGAATAAATACACCTTCACGACCGGCGCGCTGCGCGGGGCCTTCATCGGCGGCGGCGGCACGATTCTGGGCGAAACCTACGAACACCCGAGCTGGACGATTCCGATCAAGAGCGAAGAGGTGGTGCTGTTCGATGCGGTGATCGGCTACGCGACGAAGGTGGCGAATCACCCCGTCGAGTTTCGGCTCAACGGCCGCAACCTCGCTGACAAACGTTACTTGAACGGCACGTTCCAATACGGTGAACCGCGGACGTTCATTGCATCGGTGGGACTGCGGTTCTGAGGGCTTAAAGGAGCTCCGGAGAATTTTTTGGACAGGATGGACAGGATTGAGAACCCGGATTTACAGGATTCTTCGTTCTATGGCGGGGTTATACGGATCGGCTCCTGACCCTCCTGTTTTCTAATCCTCCCAATCCTGTCAAAAGATGATCGGTGCACTGAACGCTGCGGGCTCGCGTGGCGCATAATCTGATTGCGCGCGGAGGGTATTCCCGGCGGCCTAGTCGGCATGGGAGCGAAGTATTTGCCATCGATCAAGGACCTGAAGGCCAACCAGCGCTTTCAGCAAAAAGTGAAGCCGCTGCATAAGTTCAAGAAGCCGACCGCGGCGGCCAAAAAGAAGAGCAAGTAGTCATGACCCCGCGCACCG
>JANPIT010000761.1:0-1552 GCA_031425115.1 Opitutaceae bacterium
ATGAGTTTCATAGGGATCGATCACAGGGTAAAATCACTTGGCGGAAGGACCGGCGGGGACGAGCCCGCGGGGGCGGTTGGCTGGGCCCGGTTTGGGCGTCGCTGAATTTTTCAGTGCGGCTTGCGCGTCGCGGAGCGTGGCGGTGAGAGCGGGATCGGCCGCGCGATTGTGATGCTCGCTGGCGTCATCCCCGTGGGAGTAAAGCTCGCGGCCGGCGGCGCCGCCGTCCCACTCGGTGTAACGCCACTGGGCGGCAATGGCGGTTTGGCTGAGAACGTCGCGACGCGCTGTGACGTCGTAATGATACACCATCGAGCGAGCGATTCGCGGTGAGCTCTCCGGCGTGCCCCGCATCAAAGGAACGAGCGAGCGGCCCTCCAACTCCGTAGCCGCGGGGAAACCGGAGAGCTCAAGCAGCGTGGGATAAATATCGAGCAGCTCCACGGGCGACGCGACGGCACGACCCTTCGGCACGCCCGCGCCCGCGATGATCAGGGGCGTGCGCGTCGCGGCGTCGAACGCACTCAGCTTCGCCCAGAGACCGCCGTGATCGCCGAGATGAAAACCGTGATCGCCCAGGAGGACGACCAGGGTGCTGGACCACAGATCGTGACGATCGAGTTCGTCGAGCAGCACGCCGATCTTCGAATCTACAAACGAAACGCACGCATAGTAGCCGCGAAGAGCGGCCGCGAGCGAAGCGGGTTGCGCGCAACCGGTCAGCTCGGTCTGCAACGCGATCGGCGGAATGTTGCGCATCGGAGGCTGCGGCGCGGGCGTGAGGCTCTTTTCGTCGTAGAGATCGAAGAAACGCTTCGGCGCCGTCCACGGCAGGTGGGGCAGGTGGAAGCCGGCCGCGAGGAAGAAGGGCTTTTTCGCCGCGGACTTTTCGGCGATGAGCCGGGCGATTACCTGGGCGTTCAAGCTGTCGCGCATGCCGCTGCCGTCGCTATCGAGCACATGGCACGAAGGCCGGCCGTCGGTGAGCGGGCGTGCCTTGCCGGCTTCGATTTCCTGCGGGTCGCGGCTAGCGGCGTCTTCGTAGAAATCCCACGACTTGGCGTCGCTGGTGCGGGCGTTGTGAAACACTTTCCCGGCTCCGGCGCTGTAGTAGCCGCGTTCGCGAAAATACTGCGGCAGCATGACGGCGTCCGGGAGCTGGGTGCGGACGGGTGTAGTGAGAACATAGATACCCGTGGTCTCAGGCCGTCGGCCGCTGAGGAAGGAAGCGCGGCTCGGGTTGCACAGCGGATACTGGGCGTAAGCGCGATCGAAGCGGACGCCGCGGGCGGCGAGCCGGTCGATATTGGGCGACTTGACGGCGGGGTGGCCGTAGCAGCCCAACGACGGATTGAGATCGTCGACAACGATGAAGAGGACGTTGGGTGATCGCGCCGGCTCGGCAGCCGGAAGAAGGGAAAGGGGCGCGAGGAAGAGGAGGAGGAGGCGGAGCGAGCAGGGGAGACGGGGAGAGGCTGGCATCGGGAAGAGGTTATGCGCGTTGGTTTTGGCGGCGGCTTTATTCGTCGCGGGCTTGCCACGCTTACCGCCG
>JANPIT010000762.1:0-7932 GCA_031425115.1 Opitutaceae bacterium
AGGGTCCCGAGGACATGAAGGAACTCGTCCTGAAACTCGGCATGGAGATCGTCCGCCTCGCAGGCGTGGCCGGCTCGACCCTTTCTGCCAAGCAAACGGTGCAGCGTCACCTCACCGATGGGTCGGCGCTCGAGAAGTTCAAGGACTTGGTGAAGGCCCAAGGCGGCGACACCTCTTTCATCGATCATCCCGAGAAATTCACCCCGGCGCGCCACATTCGGAAGCTGCCGGCGCCAAAGCGCGGCTACGTCCACACGATCAATGCCGCGATGATCGCACGCGGCGTGCATCTGCTCGGTGCGGGCATCGAGCCTACGGTCGCGGGTCACGCCAGCCACGGCCACGCCAAGGTCGACCACTCGGTCGGCGTTTCCGAAATCAAGAAAGTCGGCACGCAGGTGAAGCAGGGCGAGCCGCTGATGATGATTCACTACAACGACGAAGCGAAGCTCGAGCAGGCGCTTGAATACTTCAAGAATGCCTACCGGCTCGCGCCGAAACGGCCGACGCCGCCGCCGTTGATTGTCGAGCGCGTAGCCTGATCCCAGGCGCGGCGCCCTGAAACAATCTTCAAGCCCCGGAGTAAATTCCGGGGCTTTTTCATTCGTCCTTTTTGACCCGGCGGGTTTGGTTCATGCGGAAATGGAAGAACGCGCCGCCAAGCCACCGCCACCTGTCATTGATCGCTCGTCGTGGACGAGGCCGTGGGCGCAGCTGAAGTATTTCACGTTTCAGCCCGCGATTTTTCCGCGGTTGTTGGGCCAGGTGTCGTCGGACGCGAGGCCGGGGGATTTCGTCAACGTATACGACAAGAACGGCAATCTCACGGGCGGCGGACTCTTCAATCCACGCGCGAAGATTCCGCTGCGCGTCGTCACGCATTCGACCGAGCCCGTCAGCGAAGACTATTTCGAGGCCGCGATTCGCCGGGCGGTCGCTCTGCGGCGCACGTTGTTCAAACTCGATGAAAACACCGACGCGTATCGGTTGATCAATTCGGATGGCGATGGTCTGAGTGGCCTGACGATCGATCGCTACGGCGACACGTTGCTCTGCGAACTCTACTCACTCGGGATGGCGCAGCGACTGCCGAAATGGCTGCCGCTCCTCCACGAGCTTGCCGGCACCAAATTCGCGCGGGTGCAGGTCGATCACGACCTCGGCAGCCTCGAAGGGATCAAGCCGTCGACGTTCAACGAGACGAATGCCGCCGCGCCGCGGGCGGTGAAAATCCGCGAGCATGGCGTGCGTTACGAAGTCGATTTTGCGGAGGGCCACAAAACGGGCTTCTTCTGCGACCAGCGCGATAATCGGCGCGCGATCACGCGGTTCACGAAAGATGCGCGGGTGCTCGACCTATGCTGTTATACGGGCGGATTTTCTCTGAACGCCAAAGTCCTCGGCGGGGCGGCGGAGGTGACCAGCGTCGACTTGGACGAGGTTGCGTTGGAGCAGGCGAAACGAAATTCGAATCTCAATCAGGCGCGGCTGAAGTTTGTGCACACGGACGCTTTTGCTTACGCGCGGCAGATGCAGACGAACGGGGAGAAGTGGGATGTCGTGATCCTCGATCCGCCGAAGTTCATTTTCACGCGCGACGAGCACGGCAATTGGGAAGGCCGGCAAAAATACGAGGACCTCAATCTGCTCTCGATCTCGCTGGTTCGGCCGGGAGGGATTTTTGTGACGTGCTCATGCTCGGGCCTGCTTTCGCTCGAGGATTTCGAGGCGCACGTGATCAAGGCGGCACACCGCCAGAATCGGCGGCTCCAGTTCTTCGACCGCACTGGGCCCGGGCCCGATCATCCGGTATTTTCGAACTGTCTCGAAAGCCGCTACCTCAAGGTCCTCTGGGCCCGGGTCGCGTAGGCCGGGTCTTGTCGGTGTGGCGGGAGTGCCGCGAAATCGCCAGAACTTCGGAATTGCTGTAGCTAACCCGTTGTCGCCAGTCTCTGCGTCGAACTATGCCATCCACGTTTGCCCATGGCCTAAGAGCATGTTGTGCGGCGGTGGCCCTTGGCCTTGCGGTGGCCTACGGCGCCGAGCCGGCATCCAGCGCTTCGCCCCTCGGTCTGAATCGCGATCAGGTGATCCAGCGCTACGGCGAGCCGAGGAGTCAGATCGTAGTGGGGAACCGCTTGTTGATGTTTTTTGCCCGCGAGAAACTCGTCCTGCGCGATGGCGTGGTGATCGAGATCGAGCGGCTTCCGAGTGAGCCTCCGCCGCGTCGGACGGCACCGGTTGTTCCGACCACGCCTCCGCCGGCGGCGACCGCCGCGCCGGCCGAGGGCGCTGCGGTTGCGACTACCCCGGTGGCTGCGCCGGTCGCAGTGCCGACGCCCGTTGCACCTGCGACGGCGCCGGCTGCGGCTGCGGCCGCCCCGACGGTTGCGACCACCGCTCCGGCCGCAGAATCCGCTGATCCGGCAGCTGCAACTCCGCCGGAGCCGAAGCTCGCGATCAAGTCGGTGCGACCGCCCTCTGCCAACTATACGCCGCGTCCAATTACCAAACAAGAGGTGTCCGCCAAAGCCGACGTGCTCCCTGCGACTCCCGCGGTTGCCTCCCCGGCGGCGACCGTGCCGCCCGCTCAAGCAGATGCTCCCGTGATTGCGCCGGCGGCGAGCGCCGTGGCGGTGATGCCGACGTCGCCGCCCAGCCGGGTTTTAAGCGATGTCGTCGCCGTGGCGCCTCCCGCTGACGATCCCGCCGAAGCGGGGAGAGCCGCTAAAGCCGAGGCGGAAGCCAGAGCCGAAGAGGCGGCTGCACTCGCCAAAGCGGAGAAGGAAAAAAAATCGAAGATCGCCAAGGCCCGTCGCCGGCTAAACGACGCGGGGCAATACGAGGAAGCGGATATTTCGGAGGCGTTTCTCACCACCCGCACCTTCCTGATTGCTGCCCTGGTCATTGGCGGTGGCATTGCGTTTCTCGTGTGGCGGAGCAAGCAGCGCCAACTCGAGTTGGCGGCAACGGCGGTGTCGCGCACGCCCTTTGCCGTGCCCGCGACGTCGGCGGCCGGAGGCGTCATCTTTAATGCTGAACTCCTCGCGAAGCTGGAATGGAAGCGCTTCGAGGAGTTGGTCGCCGCATATTATGTGAAAACGGGAGTGATCGCGGTGCGCACCAAGACGGGTCCGGCGACCCCGGTGAATATCAAGATTTCGTGGAAAGGTGAACCGCGGCCGTTTGCGTGCGTGCAGTGTATCGCGCACCCCGTGGGACTCGTCGATGCCACTCCGATCCACGAGTTGTTCGCCGTGCTCTCGGCGGAAGATATCCGTCGGGGCTACGTGGTCACGAGTGGCAAGTTCAGCGTCAACGCTCGCGACTACGCCGAAGAGAAGCACCTCACGTTGCTGCCGGGTGACATCTTCCTCGAGAAGCTCAACGCGCTGCCGGACGCGGCCCGCAATGAGATCATGCAGACCATTTCGACGGGCGATATCCAAACGCCAAGTTGCCCGAAGTGCGACGCGAAGATGGTGCGTTCACCGGATGATCCCGCGTTGTGGCGCTGCGCCGCACATACGGATCAAGTGATTCCCGCTTGGCGTTGAAACGCGCCCGGGGCGTAGAGCGGGCGTGAAGGCTCTGAGCTCTCCGACTGGGCTCGGGGCAGGGTTGCTTGACGGAACGCTACCCGCCCGATGGCCGCGGCGATTTTCAGATCAACAGCTTGAGACCAAGCCGTTGATTTCGGCAGCAATCAAACGCGGCCGAGATACGAACCGTCGACCGTGCTGACCTTGATGACTTCGCCTTCCTTGATGAAGAGCGGGACCTGCACGATGAGGCCGGTTTCCATCTTGGCCGGCTTCTGGACGTTGCTCGCGGTGTCGCCCTTCACGCCATCGGCGGACTCAACGATTTTGAGGGTGACCGTCGAGGGCAGGTCCACGGAGAGCGGGCGTTCCTCGACGAAGAGAATGTCGACCTTGCCACCGGGGGCCAGGTAGTTCTTCACGTCGCCTAGCTGCGTTTCAGTGAGCTCGATCTGCTCGAACGTGTCTTGATCCATGAACGCAAACGTGCCGCGGTCGGCGTAGCTGAACTCGAGCGTCTTCCGATCCGTGGGCATGACTTCGATCGTATCCGTGGAGCCGAAGCGTTGGTCGAGCGCCTTCCCATACCGCAAATTGCGCATCTTGATCTGCACAAAGGCGCGCAAATTCCCGGGCGTGCGATGCTGCGTTTCCATGACGAGGTGCGGCTCGCCGTTGAACTTAATGACTTGGCCTTTGCGGATATCGTTGGCTGCGGGCATGACGAGGGGACTTTGCGGGCTGACGTGGTTGCGTGGAGAAAAGGTCGAGAGTGGGCAACCGCCCTCGGAAGTGTCAAGGCCCGGGGTAGGTCGGCGCGACGGACCCTGCCACATCCGCGCTTGCGCTCGGACACCCGCGCTTGCGGAATCGCCGGCAACGCCATGAAACAACGCACCCTCGCGCGGGAAGTCTCGATCCAAGGCAGTGCGCTGCACACCGGCGATGCGGTCACGCTGACGCTCAAGCCCGCGCCGGTGGGGACGGGCATCGTGTTCAAACGCACCGACCTCCATGGCGCGCCCGAGATCCGGCCCCGCGTCGATCAGATCACCGATCTCGTCCGCGCGACCACGATTCAATCGGGCCATGCCAAGATCCACACGGTCGAACACGTGCTCAGCGCGCTCCACGGCTGTGGCATCGACAACGTCATGGTGGAGATGACGGCGTCCGAGCCACCCATTATGGATGGCTCCGCGCGGCCGTTTGTGAATCTGATTCTTCAAGGCGACCCGGTGGAGCAGGACGCGGATCGGGAATACTTCGAACTCGATGCGGCGGTGTCGGTGACGCGGGGCAACTCCTCGATCATCGCACTGCCCTGCGACCAGTTTAAGATCTCGTGCACCTCGGCGGACGATCGGGGAATCCACACGCAGCATCTTTCGCTGACCATTGATCCGGACGTCTACATGACGCAGATCGCCGCGGCGCGAACGTTTACGATCTACGAGGACATCGAAGAGCTGCTCAAGCTCGGCAAGATCAAGGGCGGCTCGCTCGACTGCGCTGTCGTCATCCGCGGCGACAAGATCATCTCGAAAGAACCGCTGCGTTTCGCGGATGAATTCGTCCGTCACAAGATTCTGGATATCGTGGGCGATGTGATGCTGCTCGGCCTGCCGCTCAAAGCGCACATCGTGGCGACGCGCCCGGGCCACGCCATCAACGCCGAGCTGACGAAAGTGCTCTACGCCAAGTTGGAAGAGCGGAAAAAGGGCCCGAAGAAAAAGCCCCGCCCGACCAGCGTGCTACCGACGGAGACCTCGCTCGATATCCGACGCATCCTCGACACGATTCCACACCGCTATCCGTTCGTGATGATCGATCGCGTCGTGGAGTTCATCGGAAACGACGAGCTGGTCGCGATCAAGAATGTCACGATCAACGAGCCCTATTTCAGCGGGCACTTCCCGGGCAATCCAGTGATGCCGGGTGTGCTGCAACTCGAAGCGATGGCGCAGGCCGCCGGCATCGTGATGCTTCGGCGCACGGGCAATAGTGGGAAGACGGCGTTCTTCATGAGCGCGGACAAAGTGAAATTCCGCAAACCCGTCCGGCCCGGCGACCAGATCATCATCAACGCGAAGATCACAAAAGTGCGCGGCGAGAAAATGGCGGCCGCCGAGTGCAACTGCACCGTGGGCGGCGCGGTCGTGTCGTCGGCTGAACTGATGTTCGCGGTCGTGGACGAGAACGCCGAGGAGTAAGCGCCATGGCCGCCACGATTCATCCGACTGCGGTGATCGAGCCGGGCGCGCAGCTCGGGGCCGATGTCGATATCGGCGCGTATGCCTTTGTGGGGGGCGGCGTCACTCTCGGCGCCGGCTCGCGGCTGCACCATCATGCGTCGGTCGAGGGCAACACGGTGCTCGGCGAGCGGTGTGAAATCTTCCCGTATGCGTGCATTGGCGGCAAATCGCAGGACCTGAAGTTCAGAGGCGGCAACCCGGGTCTCCGCGTCGGCGATCGGAATGTGTTTCGCGAATACGTGACGATTCATTCCGCCACGAACGACGGCGATTTCACGCGGGTGGGCTCGGACAATGTGCTGCTGGGGGCCTGCCACATCGCGCACGACTGCCTGATCGGCAGTCATACCGTCATGAGCAACGGCGCGATGCTGGCCGGGCACGTGACAGTCGAGGACCATGTCGTGATCGGCGGTTACGGGGGCATTCACCAATTTTGCCGGCTCGGCGCCTTTGCCATGCTCTCGGCCACGGCGAAACTCGTGCACGATCTCCCGCCGTTCTTCATCGCGGACGGCACGCCGGCGGAAGTGCGCGCGATCAATCGCGTCGGTTTGGAACGGAATGGGTTCACGGCGGACCAGCTCGATCGCGTGAAACAGATCCACCGGATTCTCTATCGCGACGGATTGAATCGAACGCAGGCGTTGGAGAAGCTCGCAAGCCACGCGCAGGTGGCCAGCGCGGAGTTCCAGCGGATGCTGGCTTTCGCGCAGAGCAGCGAGCGCGGGTTGGCGCCGGGAGGCCGGTGAGCAGCGCCTTCGGCGCGTCGATAAGCTACAAGCGGTAAGCGGAAGGCTTTGAGCAGAGTGTTTGGTTCGAAGCTTAAGGCTTATCGCTTACAGCTCCCTCATTTCTTCTTATAGACCGTCGCAGGATCGAAGACCCGCTGCGCCGCGTATTCGAGTTTCAATGACGCCGGATCCTCCGCGGAGGCGCCGGCGGTGAGCTTGCGATAGAAACACGATTTGTAGCCGTTGTGACACGCGGCGCCGCCGACGTTTTCTACTTTGAGCAGGATCACGTCTTGATCGCAGTCGACGAGCAGCTCCTTCACGAGCTGGGCGTTGCCGGACTCCTCGCCTTTGATCCAGAGCTTGCTGCGGGAGCGGCTCCAGTAGGTCGCCTTGCCTGACTTGATCGTGTGCGCGAGCGCCTCGGCGTTCATGAACGCAAACATCAGCACTTCATTCGTCACGTGATCGCTCGTGATACAGGGCAGGAGGCCATCGGGGCCGAACTTCGGCTGTAGCGTGGTCCCAAGCTCGAGTTCAGCTGTCGTCGTGCGCGCAGGGAAGACGTAGGTGCTCATGATTGGCTCTCTCTTTGCGGAGGAGAGGGGGATGAAGCAACGCCGCAGTCGGTCATGTGCCGGCAGCGAGGGTCCGTAGGTAATCGTAACTGTAGAGCCCGGTGCGATGGCCGTCGCTGAAATCAAAGCGAATCGCATAGTTGCCGACGCGCTCCCAACCTAGCACCTGCACGCCCGGAAACTGTTTCGGGCCGTCGCCGCCGTAGCGGTTGCCGAGGATGTCGCGCTCACCGAGATTTGACGCGCTCGGCGACGCGGCGCGCAGCTGCTCGAAGCTGAAATACGATTCGAGCCCATCGTCCCACACGATCGCGACTTCCTGACCGATGAGTTGAAGGTTGAGTGGGGCGTGCATCGTCGGGAGTGATAGAGTTTATCCGGACGATGCGAACAGCAAATTTCCCTCGTGCGGACGTTGCGCCTCCCGCGTAAGTGCGGCAGCTTGCGCCGAATGAAAGGCCCTGCGAATCCATCGTTACCGCACATCGTGGTCGTCGGTGCCGGGTTCGCCGGCCTGCGTTTTGTTCGCAGCATCCCGGAGCATCTGGCGCGCGTCACGCTGATCGATCGGCAAAACCACCACTTGTTTCAGCCGCTGCTATATCAGGTCGCCACGGCCGGATTATCGGCCGTCGACATCGCGCAGCCGGTGCGCGCGATCTTCGGTGACCGGCCGAACTTTGCCGTCGTGATGGCCGAGGTGACGAAGATCGATCTCGCAGGCCGGCGCATCACGCACGAGCGCGGTGAAGTCACTTATGACTACCTGGTGCTCGCGGCGGGGGGCGTAACCAGTTATTTTGGACACGCGGAGTGGGAGCAA
>JANPIT010000763.1:0-3948 GCA_031425115.1 Opitutaceae bacterium
CATGCGATCGCGCGACATCGGCTAGCTCCTCCTGGCTCTCGGAGAGGGTGACGTAGAGCGACTTCTCGCCGCGTCTGACCCCCTCCATCAGAAACTGCAAAGCGACCGTCGTTTTCCCTACGCCGGGAACGCCCTTCAGGACATAGGAGTAGCCTGATCGCAGGCCTCCTTTTAAGATTTGGTCCAGTCCGGCGATCCCGGTGGAGCAACGAGGCGTGTCAGTGGTCATGGTGGTTGCGGCACTGACGGGAATACGATCGCAAAAAGGCGGTAAAGTTGAAAATCACGGTTTCGAACGGCAACTTTCCAGAGCTGAGTTACCGAATAACCGGAGTATTCCCCGCATTCTTCTGGATGCAACCCGTCCGGCTGATTGGGATATTTCCCCGACAAAATGTAAGGAAATAAGGCGATCGCCGTCGGCCACCTTTCCCAACCTCAAACTATTTGAGCGGGAGGCGGACTTTTTGAATTCGCGAGGGAGACCGAAATTCGTCCAGCTTCCCCTATGCACCCCACCCCCCTGTCCCGCGCGCTCGTCGTCGCGTATGCTTTCTCCTGCGTCACGATTTTTGCGGCGCCAACGCTCCCCGGTATCGGCGCAGCGATGGATGAGATGATCGCAAAAAAGGAAATCGCCGGTGCCGTCACAGTCGTTCTCACCAAAGACAAAATCGTCCACCTCCAGAGCAACGGCTACGCGGACCTCGCGACTAAGCGCGCGATCACGCCCGATTCGCTTTTCTGGATCGCCTCGATGACGAAGCCGATTACCGGCGTGGCGGTCCTGATGCTACAAGACGAGGGCAAGCTCAACGTCACCGACCCCGTCTCCAAATACATCCCGGAGTTCGCCAACCTGAAGACGCCCTCCGGCAAGCCCGCGAACCTCACCATCACCCAGATTCTCACCCACACGTCCGGGCTCGGTGAAGCGTCCGGACCCGCCGCGCAAGCCGCCAGGACCCTCACCGATCTCGTGCCAGTCTGGCTCGCCGCTAAAATGCAATTCGAGCCCGGCGCGCAGTGGAAATACTGCCAATCCGGCATCAATCTTGCCGGCCGGATCGTCGAGGTGGTGAGCGGCCAGTCATTCGACGCGTTCCTCCAAAAACGCCTCTTCGATCCGCTCGGGATGAAGGGCACGACCTTTTATCCCACCGATGCCGACAAGGCTCGGCTCGCCACGGCCTACACCAAGCACAAGGAGACTGGCGAACTCTCACCGGCGCCGTTGCGGGCCGATTACGGTTCGCGTGACCGGCCGCCCCAAGGCAACGGCGGGCTTTTCTCCACGCCGAACGACTATGCGCGCTTCTGCCAGATGCTGCTCAACCGCGGCACGCTCCAAGGGAAACGCTACCTGAGCGAAGCGGCGTGGAAAACGCTCTCCACGGTGCACACCGGCGAAATTCCCACGGGCTTTTTCCAAGTCGAGGCCTACGGCAAACGTGGGACCAACTACGGCTGGGGCATCGGCACGTGCGTCCTGCGCACGCCTCACGAAGGCCTCGCCGCCATGTTGTCGCCGGGGACGTTTGGCCACGGCGGCGCCTGGGGCACCCAGGCGTGGGTCGATCCGGTCAAAAACGTCGCCTACCTGTTGATGGTGCAGCGCGCGAATTTCCCAAACAGCGACGCCAGCGACGTCCGGCGAGTTTTTCAACAAACTGCAGCCGACGCGCTGACCAAGCGCTGAGCGGCAGGCCCTACGGCATGTCGCTCATCTCGCGACCGCGGAAGAGCACCATCAACACGAGCACGAATATCCCGGTGAGCAGCAGGAGTGCCGCGAGCAGCAGCACGGGCCAACTAGCGATGCCGAGCACCACATTCGATAAGCTACCTGTTCTCGCTGAGACGGCGTCGCCCGCGCGTGCGCTGATGGTTTCCACCACGTCCGATAGCTTGGTCAGAGCGCTCACATAGCGCTCAAACGCCGGCCGAAGCCGCTCTTCGCGCAAGGTGGTCGCTTGAGCGACAGGTCGCGCCGCGACCGCGGCAAGCACCTCCTCTCCCGCCTTGGAAAACGCGTCGCCCGCGGCACGGAATTCATTGCGTTCGGTCTCGCTGCCGCTGAGCCACTCGGCCTTCAGCAGGGTTTCCCGCAGCATTCGATCCGCGAGAAACGCGCTGCGCCCCTGCTCGAGTAAAGCGGGTGGCGGCACTGACTGCGCTGCTAACTGCGCGAAGTTCGAACTGCGCATGGCGCTTATCGCTTTGGCCGTCAGAGCCTGCAAGTCGCTCAGCACTGGCACGCTACGGTCAAAGAGGTCCGAGTAGTTCCGGTCCAACGTGCGCAGCAGGTAAAAGCTGAACGCACCGAGACCGATGTTCGAGAGGACCAAAATCAACACGAGCAGCTTGAGCTGTCGCACCGTTGAATTCTGGTCTGAAAGATTAGGAGAGCCGGGTCGGGCCATGTCGCAGGGTGAAAAGCAAAATATCTGCAGCTAGACGATGCCAATTACATTCGGGTTTCAGAAAAACATGCCTTTCACTCCCGGCTCGCTGAATTTGTCGCCGCGCCCTGCGCCGAATTTTCCATGGACATCGGGGCGTTTGTAATTCTGCTTCGCCGGATGGCCCAGTCGGACACCAAGCTCACCACACCACTCAGCCTCCTCGTCGATGCCGTGCTGGTGATCGCGTTCTTCCTGTTCATCTACACGATCGTTTCGCCGCACGTGCCCTCGAACGATCGCAGCATGATCCTGCTGTGGGGCGGGCTGACGGCGGCGTGCATGTCCGGCGTTTTCTGGCTTTGTATCCAGATGTTCCGGGTTGTGCTCCGCGCACAGCTCGCGGATCGCCGGAAGTAAGCTCTGGGCAGGTGAACCGGCCGCGCCATCCACGCGCTGGCCTGTGACGGTGATGGCACGGGATTTCGCCGGGGAAAAAATTGGTGCATCCCCGGAGTTGCTTGGCGCGTTTCTTGAGCTACAGTGCACGTCATCAAAATGAATGCCGACCACCCATCGGATTCGGGTTCGACAGCAAAGCGGAGCCGTCCGTTCAGCGCGATGAACGCGCTGCTCGTGCTCCTCGCGTTAGGAACTATGGCCGGCTGCGCCACGACGCACGAAGTAAAAGTCGACTCGCTGGCGAAGCCAAAAGCCGAGGCGTCCATCTCCTACGAAATCAAGAATCGGAACCCCCTCGTCGCCGACGACTCCCTCCGTTACAAGGAAGCCGCCACCATGGTCCGAACCGCACTCAGCGGCAAAGGCATGTATGAGGCGCCTCCGAACACCAAGCCCGACTTGGTGGTGGATCTCGATTACGGCGTGGGCCCCCCGCAGATGAAAACCGAGACCGTCTCAGAGCCGGTCTACATCACCCTCCCCGGTCAAATCCGCACGGAACGCGTCCAAGTCGGAACCGACTCTCAAGGTCGCCCCATCTACCAGACCATCACCGTGCAAGATCCTCCGACCACGGAATTCGCCGGCTTCCGCGAATACATCGTGAAGGTCGTCACCTACGAGAAATACCTGAAGCTCTCCGCCCGAGAGACCAAGGAAGCCTCCGAAGGCCGGCCACAGCAGGAAGTATGGACGGTCGACGTAACCAGTGAGGGCGAGAGCCGGGACATCCGGAAAAATCTCCCCATCCTCGTAGCCGCGAGCATCGACTTCATCGGCAAGGATTCCCAAGGCCAGAAGACTATCCGAATTAAGGATACAAACAACGACATCGCGTTCGTCAAAAAAGGCATGTGAGCGCGCGGGCCGTTCGCCGCGCGCAAAGGGAAAAACTTTAGCCCGAGTTCGTGGGTTCGCTATACTCTAATACGCGAGCCTTTAGGCCGCGCCTCCCGGTCCGCGAAACTGCGGCCAGGCCACTTCACCCGCCGAGAGCGTCGCCGCGAGGGCGAGATAAAGGATGGTCGCACGCATATTTTTAGTGGCGCGAGTCCGTCGCGAACGGAGGCGCTCCGCAACGCCA
>JANPIT010000764.1:0-7559 GCA_031425115.1 Opitutaceae bacterium
CCTTCTCGCATATCGGATTGATCAATACGGCCCAGAATCTCTCGCCCGAAGCACTCGGCCCCGCGGAGATTCGCAGCATCCCGTAAGAAGGAGTCGAGGTAGGTTTCCGACTCGCTACGGTGCCGGCCGGAACTGCTCGCGGTAGGCCTTGCCGCGTTCGAGCCGCGCGGTGACCTCCACGTAGTCCCGATTCGCGAGAGCGATCTGGAAGCCGTGCAACTCTTCCTGAAAGGCCCGGAGGGCGCGTAGCATTTCGTCTCGATTCTGTTCCAGGATACTGCGCCAGAGATGCGCGTCGCTGCCCGCGATTCGGGTAGTGTCGCGCAGACCGCCGCCCGCGTGGTTGCGCCACGTCGGGTTACGCTGCGCAAGAAAAGCGCAAAGGTTCGACGCGAGCACCTGAGGCAGGTGGCTGATGTGCGCGACGATCTCGTCGTGCTGATCCGCACCCACGGTGACCACCTCGGCGCCCAACAACCTCCAAAACGCCACGACTTCTTCCAAGGCCTTTGGGTTTGACGCCGGCGTAGGCGTTACGAAACACGTGCGGTGCTGAAAAAATTCTGCCGTGCCGTGCTCCCAACCCGTTTTTTCTGAACCCGCCATGGGATGCGCCCCGATAAAATGCGCGCGCGGCGCAAGCGCGGCGTGGCCGAGCCGGGAAATCTCGCCTTTCACGCTGCCGACGTCGGTCACGATCGCGCCCGCGGGAAGCGAGGAGGCAATCTGTTGGGTGAGCGGCACGATGCGGTCGACCGGGGCGGCGATCACCACGAGACTGGCACCGCGCACCGCCTCCTCAGGAGTATCCGCGACAGCATCGCACCAAGCCTGCTCGCGTAATTTCAGCCGTGCCTCTGGCCGCCGCGCCCACAGCACGATGCGTTGCGCGGCGCCGTGGGTGCGGGCAGCCCGCGCGACCGAGCCGCCGAGCAGACCCGGGGCGAGAATCGTGAGTTGAGGAACGGCGGGCACGAGCGCAGCGACGCAAAATCGATGGAGGCTGTCGAGCGGCGATCCCGCCGAGGGGCTCAGGGCTTCTGGGCGAGCTTCAGGATGAACTGGAATTCCGTGGGCGTAACGGGCTGCACCGAGAGACGGGAAATGCGGAGCAGCGTCATTTTTGCGAGGGCAGGCTGAGCTTTGATTTTTGCCAACGTGACGGGGTGGGCGAGGGCATCGCGTGCCTTTACTTCGACTGCGACCCAGCCCGGTTCCTCGGCCGTCTTGTCGGGGAACGCCGCGCGAGTGATCTCCGCCGTGCCCACGATCGCTTTCGTGGTCATGCTCTCGTAGAAAAACACGCGATCGCCGGGGCGCATGGCATTGAGGTGGATGCGCGCCGCGTAGTTGCGGACGCCAGTCCAGGCGGTTTTGCCGTCGCGCACTAGGTCCGTCCAGGCGTAGGCGTCGGGTTCAGACTTCATGAGCCAGTATTGCGTTGTCATGCTATAGGCGGTTTGGTGCGCTGCACGGAAATGGAACCGACTGAAGCTGAAAAGCTAAAAGCCCGCCGAGTGCAGCTCTTGCTCTACGCGCTGATGGCTGCGATGGTCGGAATCCCAGTCGCTATTTTCTTCCTGCGTTCGCGCTGAGCGCACGCGGTCTCTCATGGACAAAACCCTTCTGCCAATTCGACTCGTCTTTATCGCCCTCTGTGCGGCGGCGGGCTGGCTCGTGTCTTATACGATTCTTGCCGGCGACACGTATCGGGCCGTAGCGCTCGGCGTCGGATTGGGCATCGGCGTGCTGGTCGTGCTGGTAGATGTGATGCTGAAGGGCTTTTCCCTGCGCGGACTTTCCGCAGTGACCTTTGGCATCGGCGTGGGGGTGCTGATCGCCTATTTGATCGGAGCCTCACCGCTGCTGGAGAAGGGTGAGGAGGCGACAATTTATTTGGTGCGGCTCGCGCTGTTTGTGATCTGCCCTTATCTCGCGACCGTCATCGCGCTGCGCGGGAAAGATGAGTTCAACTTGATCATCCCTTACGTGCGCTTCGTGCCGCACGAGGTCGATGTGCCACTGGTCGTGGTCGACACCAGCGTGTTGATCGATGGACGAGTTGCCCGGGTGTGTGAGACGGGCTTTCTCACTGCGGCGTTGGTGATACCGCGCTTCGTGTTAAATGAACTACGCGCGGTCGCTGATTCGACCGACACGCATAAACAGGCGCGGGGCCGGCGGGGGCTCGAGGTGCTGAACGAACTGCGGAAGATCAAGAATCTGGATATCCGCATTACCGAGAGCGAGGTGACCAAGCGCGAAGACGTGGATGCGAAGCTCGTGTTTCTCGCCCAGTCGATGCGCGCGAAGCTCCTCACGACCGACTACAACCTCGCCAAGATGGCGGAATTCCACGGGGTGCCGTGGCTCAATTTGAATCTGCTGGCGAAATCGCTGCGCCCGGAGCTGATGTTGGGCGAGCGGCTCGACGTTGATCTGGTGAAAGCCGGCAAGGAGGAGGGCCAGGCCGTCGGCTACATTGAAGATGGCTCGATGGTGGTCGTGAACGGCGGGCGTGCGCACATCGGACAACGGGTCCAAGCGGAAATTATCAGCGTGTTGCCGAGCGCGGGCGGCAAACTGATTTTCGCGAAGCACGTCGCGCACCTGGAGTAGTTTCGCCGACAATTGCGCCTCGGCGTTAGGTCCCGCACGCGCCGTCTCAGGCTTTTTTCCCCCGGAAAACAGTCACCTGAAAATTGGTGTTTACTTGCGCACGGTGATTTCGCATCACCTCACCTTCCTTCTTGGGCCTGTAGCTCAGTTGATAGAGCGCTTCGTTCGCAACGAAGAGGTCGTCGGTTTGATCCCGATCAGGTCCACCAATTTGCCCCGCGCGGAGGAAAGATTGCGGGTCAAAACCGTCGCAATTAGCTGACGTTCGTGAGTTTCACGTGACAAGCGTGACAGGGGCGTGAACTCCGCAAGAGGGGGCTGGTGCGTTGGCCTTCCACCTGCTAGGATCGAGACCGATTATGGGGTTAGTCACACTCCGTTTATTCACTATGAGCGCATCAAAGAAGATCACGTCCAAATCCAACAAGTCGCCCGCCCCTGCGACCAAAGCCGTCGCGGCCAAACCGGCAGCGAAGAAGAAAGTCACCGTCGCACCGACGGTGAAGAAGCGCACCGCGACACCTGTCGCGATGCTCGCGCCCAGTCCCGTGCTGGCCGACAAGCCCGTAGTCAAAGCCGTCCCCCCCAAGCCCGTCGCGACCACCATCGCCGCGCGCGTGGATGTCGGTTTTGGCAACGCGCTCTACGTGCGCGGCGAGGGCGCCGGACTCAGCTGGGATAAAGGCCTCGCGATGGAAAACAGGGGTGCTGACCTCTGGCAGGTCGTGCTCGCGGAATCATCGCGCGCCTTCACGTTCAAGTTCCTCGTGAACGATCTGACGTGGAGCGCAGGTCCTGACTTCTCGGCTGCTTGCGGCACGAGCGTCACGCTCACGCCCGAGTTTTAATCAGCCGCCGCCGGTCGCGCGGTTCAGCGACCGGTGGCAGTTTCTCCGCCCCTTTCGGGGTTGAGGGCGAGCAGCCGGCTCTGGAGCATGGCCAGGGCGGCGTCGCGGTCGCCGAGCTGATCCGGTGTGATCAGCTCGCAGCGCATGCGCACGCGTGAAAAAGGCTTGGGGATATAAAATCGGTCCCAGCTGCGCAGTCGCCAGGCTGATTCGAATTCGCCGCCGATGAGCAGCATGGGCGCGCGGGCGCGGCGCGCGACGATTACGCTGCCGGCTTTCACTTCGTAACAGGGGCCGCGGGGACCATCCGGTGTGATGCCGATGTCGTAACCCTCGCGCAGCGTCTCCACCAAAGCGCTGGCGGCTTCGCGGCCCAAGCGGCTGCTCGAGCCGCGGACGGCGCGCATTCCTGCCAGGGAAAAGAACGCCGTCAGCCACGCGCCATCCTGGCTTGCGCTGACGAGGGCATATGCGGGCCGGCCGACGCGGAAACGCCGCACGATCTCGGCCGCCAGAAAGAGGCGGTTGTGCCACAGGACGATCGCGACCGGCACATCGTTTTTAGTGTAGTTGGCCAGGTCTGCGGCGCTCGTCTCAAAACGGAGACTTCGGCCCCACAGACGCAATAGAACTCCGAACGGCCACAGCAAGAGGCGGCGCCAGCCCGCGATCTCATGAACATGGTGTTTCGCCGTTTCTGGCGCAGGCGGCGTGGGCGGGGTCGGAGTTTCGGGTGACGCGTGCAGGCCTCCCGTTGTTGTCGAAAGCGCGCTCACCGCCAAGCGAAACCGCCTGCGACGCCGCGCGCGGTTCATGGTCTTTTGGTTTGGCTGCGTAACTGTAGGCCAGTCCGCTTGCGGACGCGGTTTGGCGCGCTGACCTACGGTTCAGGTCTTTGTATAGCCAAAACAAAAGACCATGGCGCGCGGTTGACGAGCCGAAGTGGACCCGGCACCTAACCGCGCATGCCTGTTGAGCTGCCGCCGTGTCCTCACTTGCCGACTCCGCGCGCCGACTTGGATTGGCGGGCGCTGCACACGTTTCGCGAGACGGAGCGCGGAGAAGCCTTCTATTTTGCGTGCCTGGAATATGGACACCACCTCTGGCTGCGAGGTTTCGCCGCGCGTGCGCTGCTCTGCCTTGATCGCGCTTTCGCGGCCAACCTCACGGGGGCCGAACCGGTCCTGCGCATGCAGCCTCTGCCGTATGCCGCGATGAGCTGGCTGATCGCGCACACGCCACGCGACGTTTTTTTGGGGAACCCGCGCGTGCACTTTCAGCATTACGCGGACCGGATGAACGAACCGCGACGCGAGCAGCGACGCTGGCGGGCGTGGGGGTGTTGGGCGCTCGCGCGCGTGATCCGACCGGATTTGCCGAATGATCCGAGGCACGCGGTCGTGGAGCCGGCGCTCGAGACGATCGAAGCGGAGTTGCGAGTCCATGGGCATCCGGGCGAGTCGGAGCTTTGGCGGAGGGCCTTGAGTCATGCGGCGGCATTCGCGCGTTGAGTGCGTCGCGCTGGGCGGGCGGGGCAGGCCACCTGCGCTTCAAAACAGAAAGCGCGGCTCCCGTTGCCGAAAAAGAGCGGCGAAACTCGCGCGCAGTGACGTTGGCGCGGTGGAGGTGACTCGAACACCCGACCGGCGGTTTAGAAAACCGCTGCTCTATCCAGCTGAGCTACCACCGCGAATAACGTCCCGGCAGGGTTAATTTGCGGCCGAAAATGCGACAAGGGAAAACCACGCTTGACTCGACCTTGGCCGAACCTACGTTCCGCCTCCTTTCCCAATTTTAGGGGTGGTAGCTCAGTTGGTTAGAGCGTCTGCCTGTCACGCAGAAGGTCGCGGGTTCGAGTCCCGTCCATCCCGCCATTTTGATAGAGGCCCGCTTCCCTCGGAAGTGGGCCTTTTTATTTGGTAGCAGCATTTTCCGTTGGGAATCCGCTTCGGCTTTTTCTGGCTCCGCATCGTTAGATTACGCGCGATTCGCGCCATTCATTGAAGACCGCGTCCGCCGCGGCCGACAACCAACCCCGCCATCGCATGGGTGGCGATGTATGAAGTCTTCGGATGCGCCCGGAGGAAACTACGCGTGGGCCATGGCCTTTCGATTTGACAAGTAAACTGCAACATCTGTCTTCGGCGTTTCCATTGTTCAGGCTCTCACTCTCATCTTCGACTCTCTTGCCGTAGCGGTCTCTCTCCTGTCCGCGGAGAGAGCCTGCCAGTTCAGCCGATGCAGTGGTTGAAAATCGACGTGCCTTAGGCCGTCGGCATTCCCGCTGCTCACGCCTCCGTTCGCTTCACTCAAAAGTCCACAACTTCGCTTTCCGGTGGCTTCACCCGGTAGCGGTAACTTCGAACCTTCATTGCGCGCTCCCCGGCGCCGCAAGGAGAGCTTCGTGTTGCTGCCTCCGGCCGTGGGGCTCCGCGAGCGGTCTCGCCTCATCTTTCCTTCTACCATGTTTCGCTTCCCCGTCCTCGCCTTTGTCGCCGCTTGTTTCCTGCCCTTGGTCGCTTCCGCGCAGCCGGTCATCGGGACTCAGCCCCTGGCAGGGTCGATTTCAAGCGGTTTCACTTTTCAGTTCACCGTCGCGGCGACGGGCACGGGCACCCTTACTTACCAGTGGAAAAAGGGCACCACGTCGCTCACCGATGGCGGCGCGATATCGGGCGCGACGACAACTCTGCTCCGCATCACAAATGCCCAAGTGGCCGATAGCGGCTCCTACAGCGTCGTGGTCACGGATGGCAATTCAATGTCTACACCCAGCAGCGTTGTCACCTTGGCCGTGACGGATGTCGCCCCGCAGATCGTCAGCCAATCGCCCGGCACCTTGTTCGCTGACATCGGCGGCGCGGCGCGCCTTTTCGTGAATCTCAACCAAGCGTCGCTCCCGTTTACCATGCAGTGGCGGAAGCGCGTGGGCTCGACGGTGACCGACCTTCACGGACCGTTTTACGGCTCCGCTGTCAGCACCGTCGATCTCACCAAAGTCGCCGCGACCGATTTCGGCACCTACACCCTCGAGATTACCAATCCGGTCGGCACCGTCACGAGCGCTCCAATTCTACTGCGGCAGGAAAACCGCGGCTACGATCCGCTCCAGTTCTTCAGCGGCCGCAACCCGACGCCGCAGCCCAACGCGCTCTTCTCGGTCGCATTTACTGCCTCCCGTTATGTCGCCGTCGGCGCCAACGGTGTCATCCTCAGTTCCACGGACTCGGGCCTGACCTGGCAGACCCAACTCAACGGCTTCGCGCCTACGCTCAACACGGTCATTCACGACCCGGTGCAGTCGCAGTTCGTCTACGGCGGCGGCTTCACCCAGCTCGCCACCTCGCCCAATGGCACCACGTGGACTACGCGCGCTTTCCCCGGCGTCAACGGCAGCTTTCCCGGCATCGCCTCCAACGGCGGCGACGTCGGAACATCACACCGCTACGTCGCGGTCGGCGGTGACTTCGCGCAGCGTCCGACCGGCGCACTGATCCGTGTCTCCGCCGATGCGGGCGCGACCTAAACCGCCGCGACGCCAGCAAGCGCCGCTGTGCCCCTCAACTCTGTCGCTTTCGGCAACGGTCGGTTCGTCGCCGTCGGTGGTAGCGGCACCATCCTCGTTTCCAGCGACAACCTCGGCACCACGTGGAGTGCCGCTACACTCACCACAACCACGGGGCAGACGTTCAACCGCATCGCCTTTGCCAACAGCATCTTCGTGGCGGTCGGAAACTCCCCGACCTCCGGAATGGGCGTGATCTACACCTCGACTGACGGACTCACCTTCACCGCGCGCACCTCGAACGCCACCGCGCGCAACATTCTGGCCGTCGCGCACCTCTCGGGCACCGGCCCGACGGCGAAATGGGCCGCCGTCACGGCGGCTACGCTCGCCGGGGCCGCTGGTCCCGCTACGCCGGCGAAGATTTTGATTTCAAACGATAACGGCACCACGTGGACGTCGTCGGCGGCTCCCACGCCTGCCGGCGTAAATCTCAATGAGATCGCCATCGCTCCCGGCACCACGCCACGCCTCTTCCTCTTGGGCGGCTCCGGTTACATCGCGCGCACCGATGATCTCGCTGGATT
>JANPIT010000765.1:0-20371 GCA_031425115.1 Opitutaceae bacterium
TCAGCCCGCCGCCGATCAAGCCGAGGGCGAACGCGTAACCGAGCGCGACTCTCATCGCGGGAGGAATCAGGTCGTGCTCAAAGGAATATGTGACGAAGAAGGCTGCGCCCAAAAACGCGGCGAGACCACCGAGCCACGCGAAAAGCTTGGCGCCCATGAACTGCTCCCAATTGACGCGCGCAGGGATCGGCGGGACATAGGCGCGCGCCGGAGGCGGCGGCGGCAGCGGCGGAGGAAGGTGGTGCGGGAGCTCAGGCGGTCGCGGCGAAAACGTGGGTGCGGGTGAAGTGGATACGGGGACTGGCGCGGGGATGGGCGGTGCGATGGCTGGCTCGGGAACCGGAGCGAGCGGCGCGGTCGCAATCGCTGGCGTCGGGACTACGAGTGGCGCGGGAGTCGGCGGGATGGTGGCGGCGCCGGCGTCGCGGCGCTCGGCGCGGGCGAGCGCGTGGACTTCGCTCAATTGCGCTTCGAGGGTGGAGATCCGCGCCGCTTGATAACCGGATTCCTTCCCGAGCGAGAGGATCCGGAAAAGGGCCCACAGCGGAAACAGCACGAGCACCAACACAGCAAACGCGATGAGCAGGGGGACCATGGATCGGTGGTGCAGGCGGACGATGCGGCCGGCTGACTGGATAAGGCAAGCGTGGCGGCTTGTTCCACCACGCCGGCGCAGCGGTGGCCGGGCCGTCAGTGAACGAGTGGCCCCGGTGGAGCGGGCTCGATCGCTCGCGCTACTTCAGGATGAGCGCGATGTCGTTGAGCGTGAGGATGTCGGTCTTGCCGTCGGGGCGCTTGATCGTGAGAACGCCCGAAGCGTCCAGCGTCGCGGCTACGGTGGCGGGGGTGGTGCCACGCTCGGGCCAGAGCACGGCGTAAACCGTGAATTCCTTTCCGGGTTCGAGCGACTCGGCGGTGAGGTGCGCCTGGTTGTGCCACGTGCCAGTGACGTAAGGGGAGCCCGCGTCGGCCTTCGTGTATTTAGGGTCCACGGGCACGGGAAATTCGGTGGTGGTGGTGCCTTTCCATTTTACGCCCGGAGAGAGCAACTGCGCGGTGAGGCTGGCTTTGCCCTCGGGCCCGCGAATCGTCGCGACGGCGCGAGCGTCGTCCCAGGTGAGATGTCTCTCGGCGTGCAGGAGCCAGGAGATTTTTCCGGGAGCGGCGAGCACCACACGATCGCGGAGGACGAAGTAGCGTTGGTCGACGAAGACGACGTCGCGGGTGACGCGTTCGACGCGGCTTTTTTCCTTCTGCACGGCGCGGTAGGCGGGCGTGGCGTCGCCGGTCGTCCAGACGGTGCGCGGGGTTTGGGCGAAGCGCGTGACCTGGGCGAGCGCGAGCTTGGACTTGGCGAGCTGGCCGACGCCGTCGATCAGGATGACGTTCTTGGAGCGCGACTGCCGGGTCCATTGCTCATGGTGCGGCGAGTTGTGGAATTCCCGATACGCGGAATTGATCGCAAGGCCTTCGCCGTAGGCGTTGAGAATGAAGCCGGCTTGGTCGGCGTGGCTGTGGCTGAACGAGCCGTAGGGCGAGGCGCGAAACGTGAGCTGGATGTCGTCGGCGGGCTGGCCGAGCGCACTGTGCAGCGAAACCCAACCGACATCGGCAAAGTGGCGATGAGGAGGAAGCTCGCTGAGGGGGCGGGCGGCGGGTAGCGGTTTGCCTGCGGTGATGAAATTGCGGATGAGAAACTCGGCCGCGGTCGGATACGCGCGGTCGAGGCCGGCAAGGCCCCGGTCGATCGGGCGGGTGCGTTTATCGGTGCAGAGCGCGGCATAGGTGCGGAAGTAGCCGTTTTGGTGCACGCGCGCCATGTGTTCGAAGTAATCGGCGGTGGCGGGCTCGAGATTGAAACGACCGGCGTTGGAGGCGTCACCGAAGATCGTGTGCAGGTAGGGCTGAACGTTATACAGCTGGAAGTAGGGCGAGTTCTGCCAGAAGGGGGTCGAGTAGGCGAGGGGATCGCCGAGCGCGAGGAGCGCATCTTGAAAGGATGCGTGCTCGAACGTTCCGCGCCAATACGCGCTGCCCTCGCCCCAGCCGCCGTCGTCGCCACCCCACGGGGTGAATTGGTCGCGGTAGAATTTGTAGGCGGAGGCCCACCATTCGCGCGCTTCCGGCAGATCGTCCCAGAGAGCGAGGCCCGTGTGACCGGTCATCGGCATGAAGCGCACGGGATGCGAGGAGAGCTGGGAGGAGAGTGAGTTGCGGCGGACGTTCGAGATCTCGCCCTGCTTTTCGATCCACGTGACGGAGCGGGTGCCGCGTTCCTTGAAGTGCGCGAGAATCGTGGCGCGATCGCTGGGCGAGAGTTTCGCGCGGAGTTGGTCGTAAACGAGCGGGAGTTTCCGCCACAGGCGAAAGTGCGCTTCGTCGTTGTAGTAAATATCGGCGGCGCCGGGAATCGCGCCGGTTCTCCAATCGACGGGTTTGCCGGTCGGCCCGAAATGCCAGGCGGAGGCGGCGAGCAAATACTCGCGGGCTTTGGCGAAGTATTTCTCTTCGCCGGTCACGAGCCAGCAGAGCGTAGCAGCTTCAGCGATACCGGAGATGCGGCCGGTGGTATCCTGCTGGGCGCGCCAGATATCGGCCATGTCGGAGGAGCGCTTCGAGGGCGAAGGATCGCCGTAGGTGACAGGCTCGGCAGGGAAGGGGGCGCGGAGATAATCGCGATCGAGGTCCGCGCGGATTTTAGCGAAGGCCGTCGCGCCGGCGCCGGTGGTGCAGTAGGCCCGGAAGGCGTCGTGCTGGCCGGCGAGCACGAGGGTGCGGGGACCTCGGGTAGGGACGAGAGACGCGGGGTCGGCGGCCGCCTGCAGAAATAACGTCGCCGCAAAAAAGCACAGGAGGCGCAAAAATGGGGCGGTCTTCATGGGTGAATCTTTCTCTTTCCTCTTTCTCTTTATCTTTCTCCCCGCCGGGTCCACGACGGTTCCGATGCTCAATCCCGAGAGAAAGAGAAAGAGAAAGATTAAGAGAAAGAGAAAGATCCAAACGGCGGAGGAGGCTACGAACTCTGGTCGTAGATTTCCGGCGTGACCACCGCCTCGAGCGGGCGGTCTTCGACGTGGGCGCGGAGATTTTTCACGGCGAAGGCGCCGGCGTCCGGGTAACGATCGATCGTCGGTCCGGCAATGTGCGGCGTGAGGCTCACTTTGGGCAAGGCACGGAAGCCACTGTCGGCTGGTAGTGGCTCGGTGGTGTAGACATCGAGACCGATCGTGATTTTTCCTTCGCTCGCGACGCGCAGCAGGGCGTCCTCGTCGACCACGGCGCCGCGGCCGACATTCACAAAAATGCCGCCCGGGCGAATCAGGCGGAGGAGGCGCTCGGTGATGAGGCCCGTCGTGGCAGGAATGAGCGGGGCGAGCTCGACGATGATCTCGTTCTGCGCGAACAACGCTTCGAGCGAAGCGGCGCGATCCACGCCATAGGCCCGCGCGAGTTCCGCGGTGAGGTCGGGCGCGAGTGCGGTGATGGGGCAATTCCAGGGCTTGAGGAGTCCGACCAGCTCGCGGGCGACGGGGCCGAAGCCATGGATGCCGACGGACCGACAGAAGAGCGAACGGGCGTCGGTCAGGCCGTTTTTCCATGCCGCCGTGCCGGGTTGGTGCATCGCGATGGCCCAGTGCGAGGCGTTGCGCAGGCAGGCGAGGATATGAAACAACGCGGCCTCCGCGACGGTGCGGCTGATCGAGCCGCCCCAATTCGTGACGATCAACCCGCGTTCGAGGTGCGAGCGCGCGATCAATTTCTTTACCGAGCCGGTGACGTAGCAAACGTAACGCAGGCGCGGGGGAAGCGCATCGGGTAGCGGCGGCGTTTTCCAGCAGCCGAGGATGATGTCGGGATTGATGCGGGCGAGTTCGCGAGCAAACGCGTCTGCGCTCATGCCCGTCGGATCGATCAAGCGAAATTCCGGCGCGAGCTCGCGCACCTGGGCCAGCAGCGCCTCCGGCAAAAATTCACGCACCTCGGTGGGCGTGAGGACGGCGAGGAGGGAAGTGGCGGAAGGCATCGAGCGGGCGGAGTCTGGAATCAGTAAGCAGTAATCGGTGGTCAGTAATCAGTCTTCGGGAGGGGAGTAACGCGCGTGAAACGGACGAGGAGTGCAGTGCACTGATTACGGGATACTGATAACTGATTACTGATTACCGGTCAGAGGTTCGCCGAGGGCGGGAAGCATTCGAGAATCTCGGCAGTGGCCCCGAGGGGAGTGAGTGTTATGGGTCCAATCCCGGCGGGGAGGAAGCATTTTTCATAAGTATCAATCCGGTGGCGCTCGTTGCCCGCTTCGACCAACACTGCGCCGCGGGTGACGATGGCGATGACAGCGCTGGTTTCGGTCTTAACCACCCGGCCTGCCAGCGTCGTGCGGGCGACGCGGAAGCAATCAGTTTGTGGCGGGCCGATCAGCTCCTCCTGCCAGGAACCGGGCCCGAGTTCGCGGAGACGCCGCGGTCGGCAGCGGACGCGCGTGTCGAGATGGGCTGCGGTGAGCGGGGCGAGGTTGAAAACGGAGAGAGCGAAATCGAGGTCGCGATTCATGAAGCGCGCACTCTCCGGCAGCACGTAGCCGGCGCGCTCGAACTCGAAGCGCACGACGAGGTCGCTCGGTTCCTGTATCTCGACGAGGAAGAGCCCGGCGCCGAGAGCGTGCGGGGTGCCGCCGGGAATCAGAAAAGTGTCGCCCGGCTTCACGGCGATGGGATCGAAGCAAGCGGCGATGGCGGTGATGTCCTGAGTCTCGATGGCGTGGCGGAGCGCGGACGGCGTGGGCGGGCGTTGGAAGCCGACATAGATATGACCGTGGCTGGGATCGGAGATCGGAGTGGAGCGGGAGCCGCTTGAGCTCATGCCGCTCTGGGAATCGGCGAGCGACTCACCCAGCGGCTTGGGGTCAAGCCGCTCCACCTCGGAGGTGCGGTCGCGCACGCCGAGCACGTAGTAAGCTTCAGTCTTGCCGCTGGGAGCGCCGAGGACGCGTTGGGCAAACTCGCGCGTGGGATGAACCTGAAAGTGGAGGCGCGTGCCGCTATCGAGGAATTTCACGAGGAGCTGCGGCTGGGCGCCGTGAGTCTTCGCGTGCGCGGCGCCGAGAAAATAATCCGGATCGCTTGCAAGCAGCGCGGTGAAGTTGCGGAGCGTGGGATCGAGGCCGACGCGCACGTGCGAAATGCCCTCGGTGATTTCCTCGCGGCCGCGGTTCACCGCGCGCGTGGTCGAGGCGATCCAATCCTCGGCGAAATGGGAATCTGCCGGTGCGGGCGTGCCGGCAAGTTGATCGAGCGTGCGGCCGCCAGGATACGTGCGCCACACGCGGTTGGGCGGGAGTAGGATGAGTTTGCCGCGGTGGGACGACATGAAGAGAGGGAGCAGCAGGAAACCAGGGAGCCAGGAATCGGAGCGAAGATCCGATGAGTTAATTCAGAAGCCAGGAAGCCAGGAAACGATCAGTGTAACGCACGGGGATTGGTTCGTGGCTTTCTGGCTTCTGAATTATCCTGGTTTGGGCTCAGCTCGGATTGATTCATGGTTACCTGGTTTCCTGCTCCCCCTTTCGGCGGAGTTCAGAATGTCAGATCATACGTCGCCGAGAGGCCGCGGCGATCGCCCTGGCCGCTCGATCCGTAAGTGTAGCGTTCGTCGAGGGCGTTGCCGATGTTGAGCTGGACCTTGTGGGTGATGCGGTCGCTGCGCCACCGATAGCCTGCGCCGGCTTCGACGATGCTGTAAGCCGCATTGCGCACGGACTCGCGGCCATCGTCGACGCGGACGGCGCCGGTCGTCACGAGCGCGCCGCGCGCGAGCGTCGGAAATGGCAGCAGGCCATTGGGCATCGGATTATTCACGATCGGATTCGCGGCGGACGCGGTGAGATTGCGACCGGTGGATGGATTTGGCAGCGAAGGGCTGTTGTAGCGGTAGCCAGCGGTGAGATAGGCGCCCTTGAAGAAGCCGGATTTGAAATCGTATTTCGCCCCGACGCCGACGGTGTTGCGCGGAGTGCGGCGAGTCGGCGAAGCGATGAGGTGCCGCGCGCCTTCGAAGCGAACGACGCGCGCCTTGGTGTGGCCGTAGCCGCCGAAGAACTGGAGTTCGCTGGTCGCGATCCAGTTGAAATCGAACTCCGCGCCTTTCGATGCCTGACGTCCGTTGGTGAGCGTGACCGTGCGACCCGTGGCGGAATCGGTCACACTGGTCGGCACGTTATCGAGCGTGATGTCGAAGTAACCGAGCGTGAACGTGAGGCGGTCGGCGAAGAGGCCGCCTTTGACGCCGGCTTCCCAGCCCCGACCGGTTTCGTTGGGCAGATTGAAGCGGGCGCCGTTGATATCCAGCCCCGAGCCGAACTGCGGGACGAACGAGCGACTCGTGTTGGCGTAGAGCGTGAGGGGGCGGAAGAGGCGAAAGTTCAGCCCGAGCTGGTGGGTCCACGCGTTGGAATCGATTTCCGTAGTGGTGGCGGAAATACGATCGCGCGTCGTGCTGGTGGCGGAATCGTGGCGCAGGCCGGCGAGCACGAGGAGTTTTCCATCGAGCAGGCTGGCGCGTTCGCTGAGGAAAATGCCGCGGATGTCGATCGAGTCGTCCTCATTCTGCGTGGCGGTGAAGAGCGCTGGGTTGTCCTTGTAGGCGACGAAACGGTAGTCGGGGTTGTCGAGACTGAGACCGTTTGCCACGGCGGCAGGGAAGGCGGCGTTCACGGCGGCGTCGTATTGCTTCGGCTGTTGCGTCTGCTGCTGGTAGTCGAGCGTGAGGAGTAGTTTGTGGCGGATGCTCCCGGTGGCGAAGGAGGCGACGAGATCGTTCTGCCAGGTCTTGCCGCCCTCGGGGAATGGCCGGTAGCGCGCGGTGCCGCGCTGGACGGTGCGGGTGAGCGGATTGAACTGATCGCGCCCGCCCACTTCCTGGCGGACGAGGCCGCGCTCGAACCAATTGGCACTGCTGCGCAGCGAGAACACGTCGGTGAGTCGGTGCTCGACCGTCGCGGTGAGGTTGCGCACGTAGCGGTTGGCGTAGGTATGCGGGCCCTGGGAGTTGAAATCGATGAGCTCGGTGGCGATGCCGGCGTAGCGATTGTAGGTGCGGGGCGCGCCGGTGGCAGGTTGGACGCGATACGGGTCGAGCACGCCGGGCTGAATGCGGAAGGGCACCGTGCTGTTCGAGGTGATACCGCGCTCGCGGCGCTCAAGCCACTCGAACTCGAGATGCACGCTGGTGGCCGCGGTGGGCTGGAAGAGCAGCTGGCCCGAGGCGGTCGTCTGGTTCTTCTCCTTGAAGCGCTGATCGAAGGTGCGCTGGTCGGCGGCGGCGTCGAAGCGGTAGAAAAGTTTGCCCCGCTCGCCCCCGGTGCCGAGCGGGCCGGTGGAGGACAGCTGCGTCCGGTAGAGATCCCGGTTGCCCACGGTCAACGTGACGCGCTGCTGCGGGCGGGGGCGGGGCCGGCGCGTAACGAAATTTACGATACCGCCGGGAAAAACGGCGCCGTAGATCGAGGCGGCGGGGCCCTTGATCACCTCGGCCCGTTCGATGTTGACCTTGTCGATCAGCCCGATGCGGCGAAAGCCGTTGCGCAGCTGGACATCGGCATCGAACCCGCGGATCGAGTAGCCGCTGGAGAGCGTCTCGTAGCCGGTGACGTTGCTCGTGTAGGCCATCTGGTCGCGGAAATCGAGGGCCTGAAAATCGTCGAGCAACTCGCCGGTGACGACGTTCACGTTGAAGGGCAGATCGCGAATCGTGCTCACGACCCGCGTGCCGGTGGTGGCCTCGGCCGCGGCGTATTCGGAAAGTGGTTTCGCGGTGACGGCGAACTCGGAGAGCTTCACCGGCTGCTCCTCGTTCGCGGCGGGGGCGGCGACCGCCGGCCGGGCGGGTGGCGGTGGCGCGCTTTGGGCCAGGGACGCCACGGTGGTGACTACACAAATGAGGTAGCGGCGAGCGTGAGCGAGCGGATGAGAGATCACTCGCTCACGCTCGTGGCTACGGGGGCAAAGCACTGGGCTCATGACCGGATGGATCTGCGTGAGCTGAGCACGAGCGCGCCACCGATCACCAGGACCACGCCGCCACAGGCCAGGAAGGCGAGGCGGCCGATCAGGGGATTAGGGATGAAGGCGAGCAGGCACACGAACGCGCCATACGCGAGCGAGAGCCAGCCGACGCAGGCGGACTGGCGTTCGTCGTTGGCGGCGGCGGCGCCCTCTTCGCGCACGAAGTCGACCGGGGTGTTCATGCGCGTGAAAAACTCACCGACCTGCGCGCGGTAGGCGGGGGTGCAACGATTCCAGAAAAGTTTGGTGCCGATGAACCAGGTGGAGGCGAGCGTGACGTTGGCGAAGAACTGGAAGCCCTGGATCCAGTATTCTTTCGATGCGGCATCGAGGGGGAGGGAATAGCCGAATAGCACTGCGCCCCATTCGGGCGAGAAGGTGCTGCTCACGACGATCGAGCCGAAGAAGCCGACCAGCACGGTGCTCCACGCCGACCATGGCGGCGTGTGGCGGATGACGAGGCCGAGCAGGAGGGGCACGGTGATCGGCACGCCGATCAGGATGCTCACGCGCTGCATGAGCAGGAAAAGGCCGAGCTCGCGGAACTGCGCCATGCGTATCGCGATTATAATGACGACGACGCCGAGCACGACCGTGAGGATGCGGCCCATGCGGAGCATTTGGGCCTCGGTGGCGTGGGGGCGCAGGAGGGGTTGGTAGAAATTTTTGATGAAGATGCCGGCGTTTTTGTTCAGCCCGGAATCCATGCCGGACATAGTTGCGGCAAAGATGCCGCTCACGAGCAGCCCGAGCATACCCACGGGCATCACGACCTGTGAGATCGCGATGAACGATGCTTCATCCGCACTCTTGCCGAGGCCGGGAAACGCGGCGCGGAGGTCCAGGTTGAGCGCCTTGGCGGCCATCGGTGGGATGAACCAGATGACGATGCCGACGAGAAACAGTGCGGCGCCGAGATAGCCCGCCCAGCGCGCGTGGCGGCTGTCTTTCACCGCCAGATAGCGGCCGGCCTCGAAGAGGTTGTTCGTGCTGGTGATTTGTTTCAGCAGCATCGCGGCGCACCACAGGCCGAGGAATTCCTGGGTGAAGATCTCGCCGAGATTGAGATACGCGGGCGGCACACCGGCCACGAAGCCGTCCCAGCCGCCGAGTCGCGCCACCGCGAGGATGGTCACCGCGGCACAGACCGGCATGAGGATCAGCACTTGGATGAAATCGCCGGCGAGCACGGCCCAGCTCCCACCGATGAGTGCCATTACGAGCACGACGGCGCCCGTGATGATCATCGTCCACGTGAGATCGAGGCCGAACACCGCCGAGAAAAAGACGCCGAGGGCGTTGAGGTGGATTGCGGCCTGCAGCGTGCTCAACGGAATCTGCAGCCACATCATGGCCTGCTCGCTGACGGCGCCGAAGCGCTGGCGGATTGCTTCCACCGAAGTGATGACGCGCAACTGGCGAAAGCGCGGAGCGAAGTAGACGGCGTTAAGCAGGAACCCGATCGCGTTGGCGACGAAGATGACCGTGACGGGCCAGCCGTCCGAGTAGGCCTTGCTCGAGGCGCCGGTAAAGGTCCAGGCGCTGAAGGCCGCCATGAAGGCCGATCCGCCGACCATCCACCACACCGCTTTGCCGCCGCCGCGGAAGTAGTCGCTGATGTTGGTGACGAACTTCCGGAACACCCAGCTGATCGCCAGCATGTAGACGAAGTAGAAAACGAGAACGGCGTAATCGAACTTGGTCATTCGCAGGGGCGGGAGGGGAGCGGAACGGGCAGTGGGATTTGATAATTATGATCTGACAAGGGGATTTTCACGCCGCAGCTTGCCCCGACGAAAGGCGGGACCCCGGAAGGAAACGCGGCACGAGGCGCGAACTTAGGAAAAAATGAGGCGCGCGCTATTTCGCGGACCCCGTGGTGTCCCCGATGAACAACTGCGCCGGCAACATCAGGTCAGTGAAGCCCTCGTTTTGGGCGGAGGCGTTTTCCAAGAGGAGTCGAGCGGCCGCCTCGCCCAGTTTTTCCGGGTTGGAGCCGGCGGCGGTGATGCGCGGCGTGCTGTCGGTCGCCACCGGGGAAACGTCGGCGCTGGCGATGCTGACATCACCTGGGACGGCCCAGCCCTCGCGCTGAAACTCGCGCACGGCACCGACCGCCATCAGGCTGTTGTAGGTCACGAAAGCGGTGGGAAAATCCGCGCGGCGCGCGAGCGGCAGCAGCGTGCGCACGGCATCGGCGCCATCGATGCGATCGCCCTCCTTTAATTTCACCGTATAGCGCGGCGCGAGCTTGTGGCCGACGCGGGCGAGCGCGGCGGCGAAGGCCTGGAGCCGTGCTTCGTGACGACCAAGCCCGGCATTGCCACCGAGCCAGCCGAAGCGGTGGTGGCCAAGTGCGACGAGATGTTCGACGAGGGATTCGAGGGCCTGCGGCTCGTTGCCGAGGACGGAGTGACAAAGACCTGGATACCGTGCCGAGACCGCGACGATGCGCAGGCCGAAGCGGCGGAGCTGATCGAGAAAGCCGCGCGTGACTTCGCCCACGAGCACGATGCCTTGAAACGAGTGGCCGGGGGCAAAGACGCGGCGGAGTTTCTCGGCGTCGAGCTGATCTTCGGCGCCAAGAAACACGGTGGTGAATTCGCGCGCCTCGATGCCGGTGTGCAGGCCGTGTTGCACGTGGCCGAAATACATCGTGGGCGTGTTCAATCGCAGTGGCGCGCGCAGGATGATGCCAACCTGACGGGCTTTCGCGGCCGGCGACGAGGCCAGGTGCATGCCTTTGGGGTGGTAGCCGCGTTTGACGGCGTGGGCCCAGATGCGGTCGTAAGTCTCGGCGTTGATGCCCTGCTTGCGGCCGTTGAGCACGAGGGAGACGAGGGCCTGCGAGATGCCGAGCTCATGCGCGAGCTGCGTCTGCGACACTTTCTTCGAGGGGCGGGGCACAGCGCGAGAATTTCGCGGCCCACGGCGCGCCGCAATGATTTCTTGAAGGGGCGCAGTCTTGCTGCGCCTTTCTCACGGAATGCCGAAAGCTCGCAGCAAGACTGCGCCCTTCCAGCTCCACGATCAGCGATACAGCCAGTATTTCTTGCTTTGCTCCTGATAGACGAGCGCTTGTTCCCGCCAGCGGCGCGTCCAGGACCCGACATCGACGTTGGCGCCTTCCTTCCGCAAGGCCTCGCCCCAAGCGGCCGAGCCGACGTGAATGTTGAAATGGCGCAGCTCGGTGGGTTTCAGCTTCGCGAACGGATTCGGTTCATAGCGGCAGGCGAGCTTCATCATGTGGAAACTGAGCTCGGTGGGATTCCAGTCGGTCCAATCCGTCACCTCCACGAAAACCCCGGTGGTTTGGCGGCCCTGCCGGTCGTTGGCCGAGACCTTGGAAAAACGGATGCCCGGCAGGCGCAGCGCGGTGAGATCCTTCTGCAACTGGTCGACATGCTTTCCTGGATACGCGATGCCGCGATACGGATGATCGGTGCCGATGCCGTGCGAGAACTTGTTCCACTCGCAGCCGAGCCCGACCATCGCGTAGCCGATCACCGCGGCGAAATTGGGCACGAGCTGAGACGTCGGGATGAACCGGAGCCCGGTCTCGGACCAGCGCATGTCGCGGCGCCAGCCGCGCATGGGGACGACGGTGAGCTTGCCCTTGGCGCGGACCGCCTCGGGCACATCGAGCACGCCCGGAGCGTGCGCGGCCATGTTGGCGAGTTCGCCGATGGTGAGGCCATGCACGTAGGGCACACGAAACGCGCCGACGCCGCTCATCAATTCGCGATCGAGCAGCGGGCCGTCGACCTTGAGTCCGCCGAGCGGATTGGGCCGGTCCAGCACGATGACTTCGACGCCGTGCAGGAAACACGCGTCCATCGCGTAGCGCATCGCCACGCCAAACGTGTAGGACCGCACGCCGATGTCCTGCAGATCGATCACCAGAGCATCGATCGACTTGAGCTGGGCCTTCGTCGGCTTGCGATTCGCGCCGTGCAACGAGTAAACGGGCAGGCCGGTGCGGCGGTCGACCAAATCGGGGATGTTGGCGCTGGCTTTCTCGTTGCCGTAGATGCCGTGCTCCGGGCCGAAAAGCGCGACGAGTTTCACGTCCGGTGCCTGGCGAATCACATCGACGGTGCTGACCCCGCGTCGATTCACGCCCGCGGGATGAGTGAGCAAGCCGATCCGTTTGCCCTTCAGAACGGCGAAGCCCTCGGCCTCCAGCACGTCGATGCCGAGCATGACCGCTTGTTTCGCAGGCACCGGCGCGGGCGCGACTGGCGGCAGCTTCGAAATGGGCAGCTGCGGAGTGAGCGATGCCGCGGTGGGCACCGGCCGGGCGGGCGCGGACTTGGGGGCCGAGCTTGCACTGCAACCGAAGACCCCGAGCAGCGGCACGAGCAGCGTCAGTAGGTTGCGGAGCAGAGAGGGGCGGGCGGCGCCGAGCATCGGCGCGAGAGATGGCCGCGGCCGCCAAATCGGTCGAGCTGTTTCGGGCTCCGCCCCGCCGCCTCCTCCGCGTGGACCAGGAAAAGTGTAACGTAATACGTTACACTAGGCGGCGATGCCGTGCGCTAGAAGAGGTCGCCGCCTTTGCGGCGAAGCTGGAGCCAGACGAGCAGCCAGAGGGCGCGCTCGGCATCGGGGAGGTAGCGACGAGTGCGCAGGAAGTCGTTGACCCGCTGCCGCGGCAGCCCGAGCACGCGACCGAGGCGGGCCTTGCGGCCGTAGCCGGTTGCGAGCTCGGCCGAGACGGCGGCTGCGAGCTCGTTCCAGAGTGGCGTGTCGGCTCCGGGCTTGAGCGTCTCGCCGCGGCGCGGTCGACGCGCGCGCCGTGAATCCTGGAGAGATGCGCGAATCGACTTGGCGGCGGCTTCCATCAGGGAAACCGCGAGGGCGGCCGGCAGCTCGAGCTGAATCGGGAGCCGGGGAACGAGGTAAGGGGCGCTCATGCGCGCGCTAGTTGAGCCGATGCTTGGACGGGGGCCACAACTAAAGTGTAACGTAATACGTTACACTGTGTTTTGGGCCCGTCGAGTGGGAAGGGTGGGAGTTAGGGGGTGAGGGCGGCGAGGGCTTGGCGGGTGGAGTCGCGTTGGGGGTCGAGTTCGAGGGCGTGCTGGAGGCGGGTGCGGGCTTCTGCTTTGCGGCCGAGGTGCGCGAGCATGCGGCCGGCGGCGGCGTGGGCGCCGGCGCTCTTGGGTTGGAGGGCGGATGCCGCATCGAAGTGGGCGAGCGCGGCGGCGAAATCTTCGGCCCGCTCCGCGACGGTGCCGAGTTCGAGGGCGCCGAGAAACGGGTGGAGTTTCTGCACGCGGGTCGCGAACTCTTGGGCTTTCTCGAGGCTGCCGCCGGCGATCTCCGGTGCGTTGGCGTAGAAACGCGCGAGGCCGATGAGGCCGGGGATGTGTTGGGCGTCGAGCTCAACGGATTTTGCGAAGGCCTTCTTCATTTTGCCGGCGAGCATCGCTTGCTGCATGAACGTGACATCACGCATGCGCTCGGAAAGGGCGGCGCCCAGCGCGGAAAAATACTCTGGTTGGGCGGCGTCGAGCGCAGTGGCGCGTTCGAGGAGCGTGACGGCGTCGGCGGCGCGGCGCTGGCGCTGGCGGACGAGCGCGAGTTGATGGCACGCGGCCGCGTCGGGTTTCTCGGCGATCGTGAGAGGGACGAGCAGCGTTTCCGCGGCGGCGAGGTCGCCGTTTTGCAGGGCGGCTTTGGCTTGAGCGACGACGGAGACGTTGGGGGTCGGAGTGGGCTTCGCGGTGGTGGTCGTGGGCTCGGTGGCGAAGGCCGTCAGCGTCAGGAGGAGCGAGAGGAGGAGGGTGGGCGATTTCATAGTTGGGAGGCAGTAAATGGGACGGTGATAAAACGCGGAGGAGGGGAGCAAAAATTCGGGGGCTGACGGGGTGGCGAGGTTCGCGACGCGCATTCAGCCCTGTTGCAGCGCGCGGGTGGGATCGGCGCGCGACGCGACCAACGCGGGGTGAGCGCTGGCGAGCAGCGCGACGCAGGGCAGCACGATGACGAGCAAGCCGAGCAGGGCGGGATCGGGAGGCTCGATTCCGGGGAGGACGCCGCGGAGGAGTTGCGCGAAGGCGAGAGCGCCGGCGATACCCGCGGCGACGCCGATCGCGGTGATCCGTGCGGCGCGAGCGAGAATAAGATGCAGGATTTGCGCGGGCGTGGCGCCGAGGGCGAGGCGCACCCCGATCTCGCGACCACGCTGGCTGACGGTGAACGCCATGCTCGCGTAGATGCCGAACGCAGAGAGCAGGAGGGCGCCGGCGCCGAAGAGGCCGAAGAGCCAGGCGCGGAGCCGCGGCTGCGTGGTGGTCAGCGCGATATTTTCGGCGAGCGAGCGGACGCTCATGCTCAGAGCGGGATCGGCGCGGCGCAGGGCGGTTTGGAGGGTCGAGGCGCTGACGCTGCCCGAGGCGCGCACGAGGAGGGTGGTGAAAAACCACGGCGATTGTGCCGACGGCACGTAGATCTGCGGCGGCGGCGGCTCGGCGAGCGTGGCCTGCTGCGTGTCCCCGATGATGCCGACGATCTCGCGATACTCGCGTGTCAGCCAAGGGACGGTCTGGAGGCGCTGGCCGAGAGGGTCTTGGTTGGGGAAAAGTCGGCGCGCGAGCGACTCGTTGATGACGCACACGCGCGGGGCCTTGGCGTCATCGCGGGCGTCGAGAAAGCGGCCGCGGCGGAGAGGAATCTGCAGGGTGGTGAGGAAATCTCCGCTGACGCTGTTGAACACGGCTTCGTCGGCATTGCCCTCGGTGCGCGGGCGGCCCTGGACCCAGAAGGGATAGCGCAGCGTGATGCCGCAGAGCGGAGCACTCGAGTCGAGGGCAGCCGCGGTGACCCCGGGCGTCCGCAGGAGCTCCGCGAGCAGGCGATCGTAATACTGCGCGAGCTCGACGGGCCGCGACCAGCGTTCCACGCCGGGTGCTATCCGAATCGCGGATACGCTCTGCGCAACGAAGCCCGGCGCGGTGCGTTGCAGGCGAAAGAGACTTTGCACGAGCAGCGCGGCGCCGGTGAGCACGACCAAGGTAACGGCCACCTGGGCGGCGACGAGGCCGGCTTGAACGCGCCCCGTGAAGCGCCCCGGTGTGCCGCGGCTGCCAGCGGACTTGAGCAGCTCGTTGACGTTGGCGCGACGGACTTGCCACGCGGGCAAAAAGCCAAAGACAAGGCCGGTGAGGGCGGAGATGAGGACCGCGAAAACGAGGGCGGTCGGATCGAGGCCGATGGCGTGCGAGCGGGGGATGAGGCCGGCAGGAAGACGGCTGGCGAGGACGGGCATGGCGCCCGCAGCGAGGGCGATCCCGGCGAGGCCACCGCCGAGGGCGAGGAGCAAGCTTTCGAGCACGACGCCTCGGGCGAGTGCGCCGGGGGTGGCGCCGAGCGCCAGACGGAGCGCGAGCTGGGGCAGGCGCACGAGGCCGCGCGCGAGAAGGAGGTTGGCCAGGTTGACGCAGGCCACGAGCAGCACCAGGCCCACGGCACCAACCAGCAACAGGAGCGAAGCGCGGAGCGAACCGACGCGTTGCTCCAGCAGCGGCTGCAACGCAAAGGTCCAGCCCTTGCTGATCGCGGGATATTCCTGCGCGAGCGCGGCGGCGAGAGTGGCGGCTTCAGCTTGGGCGGTCGCGGGGGAGGCGGAAGGAGCGAGGCGACCGACGGTGGTCCAGAAGCGCGAATCGCGCGCGAGATTTTCGGCGGACTCGGGATCGAAAGGCAGCCACACCTCGGCGAACTCGGGCTCGCGAAACGCATCCGGCATGACGCCGATGATGGTCGTCGGCTGGTTTTCGATCGTGATCGTGGTGCCGACGATCTCGGGCCGCGCTCCGAAGTGGCGGCGCCAGCAGGCGAAGGAGATGACGGCGGTGCGCGGAGCAGCGCCACCGAATTCATCCGTGCGCAAGGTCCGACCCAGGTGCGGCGCGAGGCCGAAGACGGCGAAAAATTCCTCCGTGACGAGCGCGCCGACAAGCTGAACGGGAGTGCCGCCGGCGGGAGTGTAGCCGATGAAGTTGGGGCGGAAAGCGGCGAGCGCGGTGTAGCTTTTCGCCTGGGCGCGGACATCACGGAAATCAGCGGCGGAGAGGGCGGGCTGCGTCAGGGCCTTAGCGGCATTGAGGGAGTTGAGGCCTACGAGACGCGCGGCCTCGGGATACGGCAACGGCGAGAGGACGATCGAATTGAAGATCGAAAAGATCGCGACGTTGGCGCCGATGCCGACGGCGAGCATCGCGATCGCGAGAGCGGAAAAGCCCGGCGCGCGACGGAGGGAACGGAAAGCGGCATAGAGCTCGAGGGCCAATGATGCGAAGCGCGAGGACATGCCGCACGATAGCAGGGCGCGGAGTCATGTTGCATCGCGCGGAAGTCATGGGCGGGGTCATGGGCGGCGCGCTTGCTATCGACCGCTCATACTCCTGCTCATGCTCCTACTCTTGATCTTGATCGTGCTCTCCTCCGATCGAGCAGGCAGGAGCAAGAGCACGAGTAAGAGCAAGAACACGCGGGCCGGAGCAGGAGGAAACTACAACAACCCCAGCTCACGCGCGCGAAGAGCCGCTTGGGTGCGGTCGAGGACGCCGAGTTTGCCGAGGACGTTCGTCATGTGGTTCTTGACGGTGCCCTCGGAGATGCGGAGCTGGGCGCCGATTTCCTTGTTGCTGCATCCGTTGGCGAGAAATTGCAGGACTTCGAGCTCGCGCGCGGAGAGTGGGTCGGGGAGGGCGGCAGCGGAAGTGGTGCGCCGTGCGTCGTGGGCGCTGGCGCGATCCACTCCGGCCATGAGCTTGGCGGCGATGCTGGGCTCGAGGACGGAGGCGCCTTGCACCGCGGCGCGGATGGAGCCGCAGAGTTTCTCGGCCGGGCTCGCTTTCAACAGGTAGCCGATCGCGCCCGCCCGCAGTGCTTCGAAGACCTCGGCATCTTCGTCGAAGGTCGTCAGCACGATGATGCGGGCGGCGGGCCGAGCCGCGACGATGCGGCGGGTGGCGTCGACGCCGTTCAGCACGGGCATCCGCAGGTCCATCAAAATGACGTCGGGCGTGAGCTGCGCGGCGAGGGCGACCGCGTGTTCGCCATTGGGGGCTTCGCCGACGATGTCGAAGTCAGGCTGCAGGGAAAGCAGCGTGCGCAACGCTTCGCGGAAGAGCGATTGATCGTCGACCAGCAGTATCCGGATTTGTTTTACGCTCATGCCGGCACCTCGGCGGTGAGGGCGAAACCCGGGCCGTCGGGGCGGTTCTCCGCGATGACCTGGCCGCCGAGCAGCGCGAAACGCTCGCGCAGGCCGCGGAGGCCGAAGCCGCTGGTGGGGGCGCTGGCGCTGTTGCGGCCGCGGCCGTTGTCGACGAGCGTCAGCCGCACCCGGGCAGCGTCGCGGTAGTCGAGCGTGACGGTCGTGGCGGTGGCGGCGGCGTGCTTGCGGACATTGGTGAGGCCTTCTTGCGCGGTGCGAAAGAGCGCGTGCTCGGCGGCGGCGGTGAGGGGGCGGGGGTCGCCGATGACGCGCAGGGTGGCGTTGCCCTCGCAATCGTGAGCGAGCTGGCGGAGCGTATCAATAAAAGGAGGACGCGCGGTGTCGGTGGCCAGCGTGCCGACCGAGCGGCGGACGTCGTCGAGGGCTTCGCCGGCGAGGCGGGCGGCCTTGGTCACGGAGTCGGCGGCGCGGCCGGGTGCGGCGGGGAGGAGCGCGTGGGCGGCGTCGAGCTGCGTCTTGATGACGGTGAGGTAGTGACCGACGCCGTCGTGGATTTCGCGGGCGAGGCGGTTGCGTTCGCGGGTGGTGGCGAGCTCGGCGGTCTGGGCGGCTTGGGCGCGGAGTTGGGCGTTGGCCGCCGCGAGCTCGGCCGCGAGTTGTTCGGATTTTTTCCGGGCGGTGAAGGCTTCGCGCGCGAGGACGGAGAAGACGATGGTGAAGAGGTAGCCCGAGAGGTAGGAAACGAAAGCGCGCACCACGCCGGCGAACCCAAACGGGACCGCCCAGATGCCAATCGAAACGCTGAAGAGGGTGAGACCGACGGCCAGGGAGCCGCGCCAGCTGAGTTCAAAAATCGCGTGGCTGATCACTGGCATGGCCAGGATCGCGAAGAAGCCGCGCGAGGGGCTGAGGGCGATGGCCGCGGCGACGACGAGCGTCTGGGTGACAAAGTAGGCGGTCGTGCACCAGGGCGCGCGGTTTTCCGTGAGCCAGTCGGAAAACGTCGCGAGCACCATGACACAACCGCCGAGAATAAATGTAACGACCACCTGCCACGGCTCGCCGACGAGCCGATCGTTGAAGGTGAACTGCACGAACGTCGTCAGCACCACGCTCGCGTAGGCGAGGAGCGCGTAGAGCGTGGAGCGTTCAGCGGGAAACCACTTCATCTGGGGCGCACTGTAGCAGGTCCGGGCCGCGAAGGGAATGTGACCAAAGTCATGGCGGCGTCACGGGGGCTCGCTGAACATCAGATCGGATCCGAACGCCAAACGCCGAGGAGTGTGTGATGGCGGGTCGCCACTTTGGCGACGCGGGCGCAGTTCTGCCGTGCCGGAGCAGGCGAAGAAAGCGGGGCGCGATCAGAACGCGCTGCGCACGGCTTTGGTCAGATTGAGCGAGGCGAGCCGGAGTGCTTGATCGAGCGGGACGCCCGCGGGGGTGATCGAATGCAACACCAGTTGGCTGGGCGGGTTCGCGACGGTGGCGCTGCCGGCGAACACGTGGACGGGTTTGCCGAGGGCAAGCGCGCGGGCGGCGATGGCACCGGGGCCCTTGCCTTGGAGCGAGCTGTCGTCGAAGCGGCCTTCGCCGGTGATGACGAGGTCGGCGGTGGCGAGGCGGGACTCGATGTCGAGCCACGACGAAACGAGCTCGAAGCCGGGAATGAATTGGGCGTTGGCCGCGGTCATGAAACCGAACGAGATGCCGCCCGCGGCGCCGGCGCCGGGCGTTTCCATGAGGGTGTCGGGCTGATTGCAATGCGCGCAGAGCAACATCGCGAGGCGGGCACTCTCGTGATCGAGTCGCGCGAAATCAGCGGGACGGAGGCCCTTCTGCGGGCCGTAGGTGGCGGCGGCGCCGTTTGCGCCGAGCAAGGGATTACTGACGTCGCACGCGATCCGGATCGGAGGCACGGGCGGATTGACGCTGCCGTCGATGCGCTGGATTTCCCGCCAGCGCGCCGGGATTGGCGGAAAAATGCTTTCGCCGCGCGAGGACTGGAAATCCATCCCGAGGGCGGCGAGCGCGCCGAGGCCGAGGTCGTGCGTGGCGCTGCCACCGACCCCGAGCAGGATGGCGGCGGCGCCGAGCTCGGTGGCAGTGCGGATGAGTTCGCCGGTGCCGACACTGGTGGTTTCCCAGAGGTCGCGATCTTCCGGTTCGAGCAAGGCGAGACCCGAGGCCGACGCCATGTCGATGACGGCGATCGTCGGCCCGACGCGGCCGGCTTGCGGCGGGGGCGGCAGGAGGGCGCGGGCGCCGGCGGGAATGCGGTCGTAGGGCACGATGCCGATGGAAGCCTGCACTTCGTCGCCGCGCGGTCCCATGATGGAGGAGCCGATGATCTGTCCGCGCACGGAGGTCGTGAGAATTTCGGCGAAACCCTCGCCGCCGTCGGAAAGCGGGCAGGAGTCGATGATCCAATCGCCATGCTTCTCCCCAAGGGCGGCGGCGGCAAAAGTGCACGCGTCGCGCGCGCTGAGGGAATCCTTGAACTTGTCGAACGCCAGGAGAACGCGCATCGCGGTCAAAGGTGCCGATGACCGCGCGCGGTTAAAAGGCGAAAAAACGAAAGGGTGGAGAGGAACGCGCCGACCGTGGCTAAACCGCTGCCACAAAGGCAAAACGGGGCACCGGCTCGTTGTTGATAATCACGGTCTCATTAAACATCGCCGCGGGCCGCACCCAGAGCCCGCCATCGCCGTAGAGCAAATTGTAGACGACGAGGAGTTCCTGAGTCTCGGAATGGCGCGCGATGCCGACCACGCGATACTCTTTGCCTTTGTAGTGCCGATAACGGCCGGGGCGGGGCTCGGTTGGGAGCGGTGGAAGCGGCGCGTCCTTCATCGAGGGTCCAGAGAGAGTGGATACGGCGATGACGGGCGATTCACTCGACCCGGAGGATGCCCTTCATCAACGCGGCGTGACCCGGGAAGGTGCAGACGTAGTCGTAATCGCCGGGTTTGGTGGGCGCGGTGAAGAAAATCGTGTCGGTCGCGTCCGGGAGGGTGAGGGCGGTGTGGTAGAGGACGTCATCGCTCTCGGGCACGAAGTTCTTGGCGTTGCCATCGATCCCGAGCGCGAGCGCGGCCTCGCCGACCGCCTGGCCGCGGCCGGG
>JANPIT010000766.1:0-16993 GCA_031425115.1 Opitutaceae bacterium
CGCCATTGATGATGTTCGCGAGCGTGAGCGGAGTGGACGCGCCCGCGTCGATGGCCCCGAGCGCGGTGCCGCCGGGTTGGTGACAGTAGGCGCAGTTGACGTCGAGGTAGGCGCGGGCGCGCGGCTCGAGCGGGCGCGCGGCATCTTCGATCGGCGTAAGCGCGGGCAGGCCGGCGGTCGCGGTCGGTGCGTTGGTGAGATAACCTGCTTCGGCGAGCGCGCCAATAATGGAGGCGGTGCCGCCGGGGAACGGGTGGTCGCGATTGAGCTGGCGGGTGTTGAAGCTGAGTGCGGTGCCGCCCGCGGGCGTGTGACAGGTGAGGCACTCGGCGCGGCTGGGAAACCGCCAGGTCTGGGAGCGCGCCACGCCGTTTTCTGTGACGGTGAAGATCTGTTCGGCGCCCTCGTCGGGCAAGAGGGTGGCGTCGGTCTGCGCGTCGTTCCAGCGGTAGGTGAGGCCGTAGGCGCCCGTCCCGGTCTTCACGAGAAAGCGCGTCTCGATGCGGCGGGAGCTGGCGGGGTTGCCACGGGTCAGCTCGAGGTCGAAGTGTTTTACCCACACGGCGCCGGTGGGAAGATTCCAGGGGCCGTCGGGGAAAAAACCGAAACGGCTCGTCGTGTCGGGGAGGGCGAACCAACGACGCTTGCGGGCATGGTCGGACCAGAACGAAACGATGGGCTCGTAGGCGACAACGCCCGCGGCGGGTGTGAGCGTGGCGAGATCGGCAAACGCTCCGGTGGCCGAGAGCGTGGCGGGAAACGGCGTGCCGCCGGCGGTGGTCGCGACGAGCCGTTTGATGACGTTTTCGGAGAGATCGGCGAGCAACACATCGCCCGTGGCGGGATCGAGGCCGAACGAGCTGATGCCACCGTCGGTGACCAGAAGTTGGATACGATCGGCGGCGACGGGGTTGCCGCCATCGGGATTGAGCGACCACAGGCGGCCGCTCACGAAGTCGGCGAAGAGGTAGTGGCCGACGAGCGCGGGCAGGCGCGAGCCGCGATAGACGAGCCCGCCGGTGACGGACTGGCCCTGGCTCGGCGTCGGGTAATCCCAGACGGGCGCGGTAAACGAAGCGACGCCGGGTGGAGTGCCGCTGCCGGGGCGCGCGATGGTGCCCTCGCGGAAATTCCAGCCGTAGTTGGCGCCGCGGGTGATCACGTTGATTTCCTCGCGCGCGCCCTGGCCAACGTCGCCGAGCCAGAGCAGGCCGGTCGCGGGATCGAAGGACATGCGCCAAGGGTTGCGGAGGCCGACGGCCCAGAACTCGGTGCGCACCGCGAGGGGATTGAGGGTGGCGCCGTTGAAGGTGAGCGCGCCGATGAAGGGGTTGTCAGGCGGCACGGTGTAGGTCCCGGGGTGGATCGCGGGGTGTGGATTCGGCGGGAGCGAGCCCGGCTTTTGGTCGACATCGATCCGAATGACACCGGCGAAGAAATCGCGGTCGAGGCGCTGGCTGTTTTGAAACTGATCGTTGCCGCCGCCCTCGTCTCCAAGAGACAGATACAGGTAACCATCGGGGCCGAAGAGAATCTGGCCGCCGTTATGGTTATCGGCCTCGTCGCGCTGCGTGAGCAGAGGCTGCTCGGAAGTGGCGTCGGCCGCGTTGGGATCCGAGGGGGAGACGCGGAAACGAGCGAGCCGATCGTGGAGGCCGGTGCCGGCTGCCGTGGACGTGCTGATGGTATACCAGACGTAGAACTGGCCGTTGCTCGCGTAGTTCGGGTGGAAGGCCAGGGCGAGCAGGCCGCGTTCGTCGTTGCCGCCGGCGACGGAGACGCGGCCGGTGAGATCGAGGAAGAGCGTGCGCGTGGGCGTTGCGGCGGTGACGTCGGGGATGACGTAGATGCGGCCGGACTTCTCGACGACGAAGAGACGGCGGGTGTCGCCGGGTGGCGTGACGAGTGCGACCGGCTGGGTGAAGGTGAGCGGGGCGAAAGCCCGCGCGGTCGAGTAGCTGGTGGCGGGAGGAATGCCGGTGAGTCGGAGCGAGGTGGCGGGAACTCGCGTGAGCGGTTGCGCCGAGGCGTGCATGACCAGCGCGAGAGCGAACAAGTATATTCTTAGGGGCGAGAGCATACGCGCATCGGGTGAACGATGCGCGAGGTTTCAGCGTGGCGCAACCTGTGTCCAGTCGGCACCGAGGCTGCGCCCGGTGTTTTACGGACGGAGCGCCCGGGCCGAGGCGATTCAACGCACGGGGGCGGCGAAGGTGTTTTGTTTCACGCGCTCTTGCTCGATGGCTTTCCAGAACACGGGGCCGACGATGCCGTAGAGTGCGAAGAGCCGCTCCGCGTCAGCGACGGTGGCGCCCGGGCCGTGATGGCGGGCGAAGACCGCGAGCGCCTCTTCCTGCATGGAGCGATCGAGAAAAATCGCGTGAAAGACGTTGCCCGGTTCACGCACGATGAAGCGTTGCGCGTAGGGCACGAGGGTGCGGAGGAATAGCTGGCGGCCGGCTTTGCGGGCGGTGTCGTCGAAGACGTGACCGCGGGAGTAGAGCAAAGCGTTCAGCTGTCGGGTGGCCTCGGCGACGCGGACAGGATTGGCGGCGGTTGCGATCGGCAGCGGCAGGACCTGCTGCGTCCAAGGAATGCGGCGGGCGTCTTTGTCCTGCTGGGCCAGCGCGGGAAACAGGCTGTGCACCTCGGCCGGTCGGGCCGAGATGAAGTTGAGTGTGGCCACGGTCTGCTCGTTCATGGCGCGCACATACTGGGCGAATTCCGGGCTGTGCAGGAAGGCCTGGAGGCAGTGGCGCTGCCGGGAGAGTTCGGCGAGGCGAGAGTCGTGCCAGTTGTTGAACATCGCGATGGCACCGGCGCCCGCGAGTCCGATGACGCAGGCGAACGAGAACAGCAGAATGCGCAGCCAGGGACGTTGATGCAGGGGCGTGACGATCGGGAACGCCTCGCCCTTATCGGCCCAGTCGGTGGAGAGCTGGCCGGAACCGGATCGGCCCTGACTGGAATCGGGATCACTCAAGGCGCCGAGGCTGGAGCGGTGCGCGGGAGCGGGCAAGCTTGGGGCGGGGTGCGGTTCGCGAGCCGCGTGGGAGCGGTGCGGAATTTAGCGCTTCGTCTTTACCCAGTCGGTCACGATCGATTCCAGCACGTCGAGGGGGACGTTGCCGTTCCGCAGAATCACGTTGTGAAATTCCTTCAGGGAGAATTTCGCGCCGAGGGCCTGTCTCGCCTGCTGGCGGATGGCGAGGATGCGCAGCTCGCCGATTTTGTAGGAGCAGGCCTGGCCGGGGAGGACGACGTAGCGCTCCACTTCCGAGGCCTTGATGCCGTAATCGATCGCTTGCTGACGCGTCCATTGCCTGGCGTGCAGGCCTGTATCCACAACCAGGCGACGCGCGCGGAAGAGTTCGCTGTCGAGCTGGCCGAGCGCCCCGACTTTGTCGCCCTCATACCAGTTGTTCTCGGCGGCGAGCCGCTCGGCGTAGAGCGCCCAGCCCTCGGCATGCGCGGAGAGTCCGCCGAAGACGCGGTCGCGGCGGAAGCGGGGCAGCTCCGTGCTCTCGCTCTGCAGCGCGATCTGGAAGTGATGGCCGGGAACTGCCTCGTGATACGTGAGCGAACGCATGCTCACGACGCGGAAGGGTGCACCGGGCAGCGGCACCCAGAAGATGCCGGGGCGGGTGCCATCGCGGGACGGGCCGGTGTAGTGGGCGGCGGCGTTTTTCTCGGTGAACGGTGGCACGCGCCGCACTTCGCAGGGGGCCTTAGGCCGCAGATCGAAGATGAGCTCGGCGCGTTTTTCGGCGTCGCGCACGAGCTCGGTGTAGCGTTTGAGCAGGAAGGCGCGGGGATCGGCGTCCTTGGGCTGGAGGTCGGCCTCGAGTTTGGTGTAGCGGGCATTGACGGTGCCGTCGGCGTAGCCGAGCTCGCGGAGAATCGTGTCCATCTGCGCCTCGATGCGCGCGACCTCTTTCAGACCGAGCGCGTGGATTTCGTCCGCGGTCATCTTCGTTGTGGTGTTCCGCAAGAGCGCATTGGCGTAGGCCTGGTCGCCGCCGCGTAGGCGGGAGAGCCCGGCGGCATCGGTCGCGCGCGGCAGTTGTTCCTGCAGCAGCGTGCGGACGCGCTCGAAGGCGGGGATGATCTGGGCGCGGACAATTTTTTCGGCCTGACCGGTGGAGCGACTGCGCAGCGCCGCGGAAAAATCGCTGAGCTTGGCGATGCGTTCATCGAGCGAGGCGACGAGCACGTTGCGCCCGGCATCGTCGGCCAGGAAGCGCCCGATCTGGTCGATGGTGGCGGTGAGGATGAATTTGGGCGGGAGGATGCCGCGGCTGGCGCGCTCCTTCGCCTGCGCGATGCCTTCGTCGAGCTGGGGCGCGACGAGCTCGAGGCGGGCGAGGTAATTTTCGATATCGCGGGCGTGGCGGATGGGATGAGTCTGGCTGAGGAAGTTGACGAGGGTGAGCTGCAGGCCGCGGAATTGATTGAAGACAAAATCATAGTCGGTGAACGGTGCGGCGCGCACGGTATCGTCGAGGTGCCAGGCGAGCATCGTGGCGGAAGCGCGCTGAGCTTCGGAGAACTTGGCGGGGTCGAACTGCTTCAGGGAGTCGAGTCCGCGCTGAGCGAGGGCGACCCGGGCATCGCGCGCCGCACGGGTGATCGGCGTGAGTTGACGATCGAGGGCGTCTTGCTCGGGGCCGGAGAAATATTGCTGCGTGGTGGCGGAGGTGGGGTTGGCGCGCATCCATTCGTCCGCGAGCTGATCGGCGAATTTGTCGAAGGCTGGATCCGCGGCGACCAGCGCGGAGGTGAGCGTTAACAGCGCGACGAATGCAGCGGGGAGGGCGCGAAGCAGTTTCATGATCGCGCGACGAAAGGAAGGGCGCGCGGTAAAGACAACGGCGGAGCGAGGGGGGCGGCTCGAACGAGCGACGAGATTGCCGGGGTGGACTACGATGAAACGACAGACGCGAATGCAGGCCGGAGAAGTCCGGCCGCGGCGGGTCAGATGGGCCACGGGGCGTCGGGGCGGCTGCCGAAGCGGGTGCCGGCTGGGAAGTGCAGACCGAAATACTCGGCGAGAACGGCGAGGAGTTGGTCGGGCGAGGCGATCGTGCGCTTGTCGACACGGCCGTCGGCGTATCGCGTCGAAAACTCCTGGTTAAGGATCGTATGACGGCAATTTTCGCCGGCGATGGAGGCGCCGAGGTTTTGACGGAAACGCGACTGCGGGTGGGTCGACGTATACCAGTTGCCGACCTCGAAATCGATCGCGGGCGCCTCGTCACCGGAGAAGTGATACACGTCGCTCCAAGTGTCGCCGAGCCTGGCCTGCTGGGCGAAGATTTTTCCGCGTGCGACGATCCGGCGGGGCTCAAGGCCGGCGAGCTGTTCGCGATCGACTTCGAAGCGGAGCGGCTCGACGAGCGACATGCTGCCAAAGCCGACGTCGGCGAGGTAGGGGCCGGCGTCGGGGGTGTCGACGCGTAGCAACATGTGCGTGAGTGCGGTCTGCAAATCGGCCGGGAGATTCCAGCGCACGCGCGCGACGAGTGGAATGACGGTGAAACCGAGCGTGCGGAGGACAGCGGCGAAGAGGGTGTTTTGCTCGAAGCAGTAGCCGCCGCGGCGATCGCGGATGAGTTTTTGTTCGATCGAGGACAGATCGATCCGGATGCCGCGGCCGAGGTGAATGTCGAAATACTCGAAGGGAATCGCGCGAACGTGAGCGCGGTGAAGCGCGGTGAGGGTGACCAAAGTAGGCGTGCGCGGGCCGGTGTAGCCGATCCGGGAGCAGTAGGCGTCGAGATCGAGAGTGTGCGGAAGCGTCGGCGCGGCGTCGGGCATGGCTCAGAGCGTGCGAGGCGGTGGGCGCGCGTAAATGAAAAGAGCGGGCCGGTGAGGGCCCGCTCGGAGCGGCACGGCGACGTGCGCCGGCCCTACGGCTGCGATTATTCTTCGCGCTGAGCGACGAGCTGCGTGGGTGTTTTGTCTGCGGCGTTCAACTTCGCGAGGGCGGCGTTGAGTCGACCTTCGAGTTTCTGGAGATGAGCGAGCTTGCTTTCGACGGTGCCGAGCTTGCTCTCGAGGTCGCGGATCTGAGCCTGTTGCGCTTGGACGACGCTAACGATATGGGTTGGGCGGAGGCCCACGGCGACGTTGACGAAGTTGAGCGTCGGCAGAGTCGACTCGCTCCACGCCACACCGATAACCTGGTCGAACTGCTCGACGGTCATCTTGGCTGGCGCGACGGCTCGGCCGATGCCGTTGCCTTCACCGGAGGCGACGATGAAATCGCCGCGTTGCACGCGGCCGGAGACTTTAACCGGCACCTGGCCCATGAATGCGACCTTTTCGAACTGCGCTTCGCGGCCAGTGGGGGGCATGTTGCCGAGGACGATCGGCTTGTAGGAAACGACGAGCAGCTGCTCGGCACCCGCGGTGGCGCGGCTGATCTTGCCGCCGCGCACGCCAACGATGTCGCCGAAACTTATCTTCTCGGAGAGGTCGCTGCGCTCGAGCCACTCGGCGTAGTCGCCGGCGCCCGATTCGTAGGTGACGCCGCCGCCGTCGAAGAGGTTGACGGCCTGGGCGATCGCGGCGGACACGGGATCGGTCCAGAGTTCATAGGCCCAGAGCGCGTGGTCGAAGTTGCTCCGCAGCGTCGCGACGATGCTGTTTACCTTGGTCGCGCTGAGCTTGAAGGTCGGGGTGGTGAACGTGAACGGGGAACTGGCGGAGGGCAGGGAGCCCGCGGTCATGTCGAGCGTGGGAAACGCGCCGGCCGTGAAGGTGAGGGACGGCAGCGAGCCGTTGTCGAAGGTGAGGGAGGGCAGCGCACCGTTGTCGAAGTTGAGCGAGGGAAACTCACCCTTTTGAAACGAGAGGGTCGGCGCGACGCCCCGGTTGAAATTGAGCGAGGGGAGGGTCCCGGGATTGAAAGACATCGAGGTAGGCACGGAAAAGGTCAGGATCTCGGTATTGGTCCACGACAGGGAAGGTGCGGTGCCGTCGCTGAAGGTGGCGGACGGCAGCGTGCCGTTGTCCCAGGTGGCGGACGGCAGCGTGCCGCCGTTCAAGCTGGCGGAGGGCAGCTTGCCGCCGTTCAAGCTGGCGGAGGGAGCGACGCCACGAGTGAACGTGGCATTCGGCAACGATCCGTTCTGCAGACTAAACGTCGGAAAGGTGCCCGGGCTGAACCAGTTCGATTTCAGGTCGATGCCGAGATCGAGGGTGAAGGCGCTGAAGATGTCCGCGGGGAGCGCAGCGTTGCTGGCCACCAGCGCCTTGATGTCGTCAATCATCGCCATGAGGTCGAAGACGGACATCGCTTCGATCCGGCCTGCGACCTGCGACTCGGGCGGATTGAGCATTTCCGCTTTGAACGTGGTGTTGCGGAAGAAGGTGACGAAATTGTTGCTGTCGTTGACGCCGTATTTGGTCAACGAGTTGTTCAACCGGATGGCGAGGCCGCTCGTGCCCGGCCCATCGGTGGTGTTTTCGATGTAGACGACGTGGTTCGCCGGCGTGGGATCGGCGGCGGCAGGAGGAACGGCGGCCTTGATGTGCAAGGTGGCGAGGGGAGAGTTCGAACCGATGCCCACCTTGCCCGTATTGAAAAACGCATTACCGTCCTTCAACCCGAAGGGCGAGGCGCCATCGGAACCGGCAGTGCCGGCGATGCCCTGGAGACCTTGCGGGCCGGTGGGTCCAGTGTTGCCCCGCTCGCCTCGTTCGCCTTTTTCGCCGTCGCGACCAGCGGGGCCCGTGAGGCCGGTGTCGCCTTTGACGCCAGCGGGACCGACCGCGCCAGCGACTCCCGCTGCGCCAGCGGCGCCGGTGGGTCCAGTTGCGCCAACCGGTCCGACCGGACCGATGGCTCCCGTGGCACCGATATCACCCTTGGGACCGGCCGCGCCAACGGCGCCCGCCGTGCCGGTTTCGCCCTTCGGGCCCACCCCGCCAGTCGTGCCGGCGATGCCTTGGGCGCCGGTGTCACCTTTGTCGCCTTTCAGGCCTTGAATACCTTGCGGGCCTTGTGCGCCGGCTTCGCCGTTGGCGCCGTTGGCGCCGTTGGTGCCGTTTGCGCCGGCGGGGCCGACCGCGCCGGGAGCGCCGGCCGGGCCGGAGGGACCAGCAGGTCCAGCGAGGCCCTGAATTCCTTGCAGACCGAGTGGGCCTTGAGGGCCGGCGGCACCGGTAGCGCCGGGATCGCCTTTGGCACCAGCCACGCCAGCGATGCCTTGGGGCCCGGCCGGACCTGCGGGGCCCGCAACGCCGGCAACGCCAGCGGCTCCTTGTATCCCCGTGGGCCCTACGGGGCCCGCGGGTCCGACATCGCCTTTCAGGCCTTGGGCACCGGTGTCACCTTGCACGCCTTGCGCACCGGTGAGACCGATCAGCCCCTGGGCGCCGGTGGCACCGGTAGCCCCGGTCGCCCCCGTGGAGCCGGCAGCGCCGGTGTCGCCCTTCAGGCCTTGAGGTCCGGCGGGGCCTTGGGCGCCGACGGGGCCGACACTTCCGGTGGCGCCGGTGAACCCTTGCGGGCCGATAGCACCCGGGTCGCCTTTCGCTCCGGTGGCGCCGGCAGGCCCTACTTCGCCTTGCGGGCCGGCGATGCCTTGTGGTCCCTGCGCCCCCGTCGCGCCGGCGGTGCCGATGGTGACATCGATCTCACCGCCGTCGTCGGCGCCAGTGCCGACTTTCAGGCGATAGGTGCCGGCTGCGGGCGGGGCGGGCAGCGTCGCGAAAACTCTGCCCGTGCTGTCGTGAGTGGCGGGAACGCTGCTGCCGTTGAAAGTGACGGCGGGCGTTTTGTTGCCGGAGACGAGCTTGGTGCCAACGAGCGTGACGACGCGCGTGGCGGGATTGTAGCTGGCGTTCTGAATGGAGGTGCCCTGGGCGTGAGCAGCGGAGGTGAGCAGAAGACCGGTAACGAAGATCAGGATACGGCAGGCGGGCAGCAGGCGTTTTTTCGAAGGACTCATGGTGGGGGCGGGACAACGCGACGCGGAGGTGCGTCACTGAGGCCTTTTTCACCGGAATCTTCCCTCGGACAAACCGCAGGTGACGAGCGTGGCGCGGTTTGTGACGAGCGTCCCGCCTTCGCTCTGCGAGCCAGGGGGACTCGGGGGCTCTTGACGGCGGGGACGGCTCTCCGAGCGGTCCGTCAGAGATTTTCGAGTGCGCAAACGGCGTTCGCATCACGGACGCCCCGGAGAGGCGTCCCTACCTCCCCAGCCGTCGGCGTAATTCGGGGGAGAGGCGGTGGCTGCACGCGACGGGCGCGGCGATGCCACGGAGGTGAAGCTGCGGCGTCTCGCCATCCGGATCGGCGATCTGCTCGATGTGGCGGAGGTTCACGAGGGTCGTGCGATGCACCCGCAGGAAGAGCTCGGCGGGGAGCGTTTCTTCCCAAGATTTTAGGGTGCGGCGGATAAAAAAACGGGAGCCGTCGGCCAGGAGGGCATCGGTGTAGTTCTGGTTGGAGATCACTGCGCTGATCTCGACCAGCGGAACGAAGCGGGCGGTGTGATCGTTTTTCAAGAACACGCGGTCGTCGGTGCGGAGCGGCGTGGGGGCGGCGTTTGAAGTCGGTGCGACGGGCGTGGCGGCGGCCTCCGGACTCCACTCGCTGGCGCTCGTAGCTACGGGGGTGCTGAGTTTGCGCAGGGTGGTGGCGAGACGATCGGCGGCGACCGGCTTCACGAGATAGTCGAGCGCATTCACCTCGAACGCGCGCACGGCGTAGCGCTCGAAGCCGGTGACGAACACGATCGACGCCCCGGCTCGGACCAGGGGAACGAGATCGAAACCGGTGCCGCCGCGGAGCTGCACGTCGAGGAAGACGAGAGTGTAGTCGTCGCGGGCGAGCTGTGTGCGCGCTTCGCTCAGGAGGCCTGCTTCGCCGACGATGGTCACGCTCGTGTGCGCGGCGAGCATGTCGCGCAGGTCGTCGCGAGCGGCGGGCTCGTCGTCGATGAGAACCGCTTTTAACATAGTAAGTCTCGGAATTTTTTAACCACGGATGGCACCGATGAACACGGATAATTCAGAACCGGGAGGAGGAAACCGCTAATCTTCGCTAATCGACGCTAATGAAACAGCCATTTCGAAACACTTCATGGATTAGCGGTGATTAGCGCAGATTAGCGTTTAACTCCGCTTTCAGAATCAGGCGCGCCACCACCCAGCCGTTTTCCTCCTGGGTCGTGAATTCGTGCGCATCCGGATAGTGGCGACGCAGGCGTTGCCGGAGGTTGTCGAGGCCGATGTGGCCGGAGTCGATGGTGTTGCCAGTCGTTTCGGGCGGGATCCAGCGGCCCGTATTGGAAATCCGGATGCTGAGCGTGCCTTGCTGGTCGGCGCGGAATTCGAGGCGGAGGCCCAGCTTGTCGGGCGAGGTCTGGCCACCGTATTTGATGGCGTTCTCGACCAGCGGAAGGAGGAGGAAGGGAGGGAGCGACACGTCGAGCGCGGCGGGGTCCACCTCGATCGTGACCTCCAGCGTATCGCGCCAGCGGCTCTTCTCGGTGTCGAGGTAAGCGCGGAGCATTTCAATCTCGTCGCGCACGGTGGCGGTCTCGTCGCGGCGGGTGAGCGCCATGCGGCAGAAGGACGCGAGGCGCTCGATCATTTCGCGGGCGCCGGTGGCTTGCGGGCCGACCATCGTGCGGAGAGCGGCGAGGGAATTGGCGAGGAAGTGCGGGTTGAGCTGGTAGCGCAGCATCTCCAGGCGCGTCTTCTCCTCGGCGAGGCGCGCGGCGGTTTTTTCGTCGAGTTCGAGTTGGTGGAGGCGCGTGAGCTCGATGTTTTTCGTGGCGAGCTCGGTGGTGCGGGCGGCGACGATGGTTTCCAAGTGATCGGCCCGGCGCCGGAGGGAGCGGGTGCGCACGCGGACGAGGCCGAAGATGCCGCAGCCGGCGAGGACGAAATAGCCCGCCATCGCACCGCCCGTCGCCCACCACGGTGCCGCAATCGCGAACGCGAGAGAATCTTCGCGACTCTCGCGACCGGCGCCGTCGCGCGCCTGCACGCGAAACGTGAAGCTGTGCCACGGCAGATTCGTGAATTCACGAAACGGCGTGCTCGCCCACGGCGTCCAATCCGCATCGAGGCCGTCCAAGCGAGTCCGATACTGGAGTTTCGGCGCGCCATCCGGCCCTGACGCAAACCGCGCGGCGGCGAAGACGAAGCGCAGCGCATCCTGGGTCGGGCGGAGCGGGAGATTTTTCTTGGGCGCGCCCGGCGAACTCCCGTCGAACGCGATCACGGTCTGACCATCGAGCCCTTCCACCCGACGCATATCCGCGGCGAACACTGCGGGGCGGCGCGCCGGCTGCCAGTTCAGGTCCAGCGACACGAGCGCTCCGCCCACGATGCAGAGCCAAAGCGAGTGAGTCGCTGGATCGTGATACGCGTTTGCGAGCCGCTGGCCTGCGAGGGAGCTCGTGTCGATCAGTTCGGCCGTCCAGCGCGCTTCGGCTCCGGCGGGAGACGATTGGGGACGCAAGCGAATGATGCGGCGACCCTCCGGCCCAAACGTCATCCACCGGCTGCCATCGGCGTCGGCGGAAACGCGCATTCCGGTGTTAAGGCCTATCGTGAGTTGCGGTGGCAGATCGGCGATGCGCGTTTCCGGCTCGAACCGATCGCGCGCGGGAATGTAGCGGAAAAATCGACCGTCCATCACGGCGACGGCTGTCCCGCCGAGCTCGAACATCGCGACGTTGCCGCGCACGGCTTCCGGCAACCCATCGGCCGGGCCATAGACGCGCCGCGGCGCGGTCGCGCGCGCGCTGCCGCCGCGCACGTCGACGTGCGCGAGTCCATCCGTCCCCATGAACCACAGCAGCCCGGCCGGCGCCTCCACGAAAATCAGCGAATGGCCCGAGGTCTCTTGCAGGTGGCCGCCGGCCTGCCAGGCCTTGCCGTTCCAATCGGAAAACCAGACGCCGTCAAACGAGCCCGTGGCAAATGCGCCCGGGTTCCCCTGCAATTGCAACGCGCCGGTGTAGGGCGTGCGATCCCTGCTCGCGGAGTTCACGCCGGCGGGCAGCGTGCGTTGCAACACCGCGCTCGTGAAAACGGTCGTCGCATCGCGCAACGAATCCGCGGGACTGCCCGGTAGTCTCCGCACGGGCGAGAAGGTGCCGTTCGCCTCCTGCACGGCGATGCCTTCCGTGTGCGTGACGTAGAGCCGTCCATCGAAGCGGTGCACGCCGGTCGGCGCCGCTTCGAAATTCTGGGCGCGGCCGTGCACCGCAAAGGGCGAATCGAGCTGCACGCGGGCGAGCCCGCGTTGCATCGCGATCCAGAGCCCGCCCTCGCGATCTTCGTGCAGCCCATTGGCGCGGTTCGACGGCAGGCCGAGTGCGCGATCGAGCCGCTGCAGCAGCCGCCCGGCGCGGTCGAAAAGCAACACGCCGCTCGCCTCGGTCCCGAACGCCGTGCGGCCATCGGCGAGCGTGAGGATGGCGTTCGCCGTGTCGCCGCCCAGCGGGTCCGCGCGGGGCGTGGGCACGGGTCCGCGCCGCGTCAGGGCGATGTCGCCGCTGACGCCCAGCGTTCCGCGGGGTCGGGCGGCGGCCGGTTTCAGTTCGTCGTTAACAACCTGATACGTCACGCCATCCTCGAGGGAAAGGTGAGCCGTTCTGCCGTCGAGCCACAGGCCGGCCGGCGGCGCGCGCAACGGCCATGCGCGCGCCGTCGAAGTGTCGTCGCCATCGGTGAAGAACAGCAGCGCCCGCCGCGTCGCAACGTAGATCCCGCCGTCGGCCGCCAGGGCGTTGAAGATGGGAGGCAGCTCGCGCTGCGCCTCGGGCACGCGAGCGAGGGCGGACACGATCCGCAGTTCGCCCAGCGCATCCGGCGCGAGGAAGCCGACGTTTTCCACGCTGGCGAACCACACCCGCCCGCGCCGATCGAGCGCGAGCGCGCGCACGCCCGCCGCGAGCAGCAGCCGCCAGCGCGCGCCATCGTATTCCAGGATGTTGCCATTGCTGCCGACGTAGATGTATCCGGTGTCCGGATGCTGGAGGACCGTGTGGCAAACCGCATTGCCGCCGTAATCCTCCGGGCTCCACGTCTGCATGAACGGAGTGCCGGTGAAACGGGGATTGGTGGCGGGCGCGGGCGATGAATCCGCGCAAAGCGCCGCCTGCGCGCAGAGGCAAAGGCCAACCGGGAAGTGGAGAAAAAGCCGGCGTCGAATCAGGCGGGCCGCAGTCAGAAGACGCCGCGCGGTGATGTCGAGCTGCGGAACCAGCGGTGCGGGCGCTGGATAAGAAAGCACAGCACCCGCCGTCGGGGGCGTGGTGATAGTTTCTGAATCAACTATTGGGAAGGAGGAGCGCCCACGGAACACACAGAATACACGGAAAAAACGTGGCGGTCCTTTGGTCGAAGAAACTCGTTCACGCAGTGGTGCGCTCCGCCAGGCATGCGGGTGGGAAGTCAGGTTCGCTCGTCCTCCTTTTATGCTGTGGGTGCCTTGGGCAAATCAGCCCTATCGATCGAATCGATACGGCCTAGCTTCAGCGCGCCACGATAGAATGCGATTAGTGCGACTGCCTGGATCACGTGATAGAAATCGTTGTGATTGAAAAACGGGGCGGGCGCGACGCGCAGTTGTTGCACGAGCGCCGCGGTGATGGAGAGGCCGATGGCGGCGAGCATCCACCCTCGCCATGGGCGGCGGGCGATTACGGCCGCCGCCGCCCATAACAGCATGGCGACGCCGTAGTCGACGACTGCGACGAGGAAGGCGGGGTGAACCAGCACCAGCCCGCCCGCGACGAGCAGTTTCACGACGATGACGGTCGTCCAGTTGGACCGGCTGTTCCGTGGCGCGAGTTCGTGGCGAAGGCTCATGGCCAGTGCTGCGCTGACCAGGCAGAGGATCAGGAGCGTGAGCACCCACCACGTGCGCGCGACGGCGACGGGCAGTTCCGGCGCGAATCCGTGATAGCTGCCGCCGACGAACGCCGAGAGCCCGGTCAGCGCGAGGGCCCGCGCAAACCAGCGTGCCGCGTAATCTTTTGGCGCGCTGCGGTGATGCAGCCGCCAGCTGAGCCAAGCGGCCAGCGCCGCCAGCAGATAGTCCGTCGCGAGCGTGAGGGGCTCATGCACCGTCATAGTTCCAGGAGCTTGCGATGGTGACGATACCAGTCGCTGGTGAACCGTTCTTCAGGATCGTGAGCCTGTTTCCGTTGGAGGAATTCGCGCAAACGCGGATGGGCCGCCTCGGCTTGGGCGCGGTAAGCCCAGCGGTGATAGGTGAGGAAGTAGCTGCCGCCGAAATTCAGCGCGCAGTCGATCAAGCCGCGGAACGCAGCCTCGGCGGCGCGCAGGCCGTCGGGCGTGTGTTCGACATGGAGATTAAAGATGACGCAGGCCCAGGGTTCGCGCGCCCACGCGAGGAAGCTTTCCGTGTCGCGTTCGATCAGACGGACCGTGCCGTAGATCACCGGCAGGGTGCCGGCGCGCAGCAGTTTCGCGCTCGCGGCCATGAACGCCCCCAGCGCGGCGCGCGGCACGTAGAGCTCAGTGATCATCTCGGTGGCGCGATGAGTCGCATGGAGGCGCTGGTCGAGCGCCATGTGATAGTCGTCGATGTAGGTGCTGAGCTGATGCGTGTCGCTCCAGTAGCGCTGGCCATCCGTGGACTGGTAATAGCCGGCGTATTCCTGAAACACCCGCGCGCGATCGGTGTGCGCGAGATGCAGCAGCCGTTCCCAGTCGGCCGCGCGCAACTGCTTTTGTTCGCTGGGCATCACCGCATCGTCGGGCAGCCGGCGGTAGACGGAAAACACGCCGCGCTGGAGAAAATCAGGGGAACGTTCGTCGATGGAATATTGGAAATCGCCGAACACCCATTCCTGCGTGTCGCGTTCGTCCGGCACGCGGACGAGCTCCTCGAGCGTGAGGATTTCGACGCGACGCTCCAACTTGACGCGCGGGATGAGGCGAAGCGTGACGTCCGCGATGATGCCAAACTGCCCGTAACCGCCGATTGCCAGTTGGAAAAGCGAGGCGTTTTCGTCGCGGCTGCAGCGACGCACCGTCCCGGTCGGGTCGATGAGGGTGAACGCTTCCACGTCGCTGATGATAGGCGGTGAGCGCAACCCGCGGCCGTGGATGTTGGCGGATAGTGCGCCGCCGAGCGTGAGCCGATCGGCGCCCGTTTGTTTTTGACGGATACCCCACTGCGGACCTGCGCCGGAATCGCGTTGGAGCGCGTGATAACCCTCGATCAGGGCCGGCCACTGGATGCCGGCGTCGAACGTGATGAGGCCGCGGGCGCGATCGAAGTGGCGGATCGCAGCGTGTGCGCGCAGATCGATGAGCCAGGTGTCGGTGCCGAATTGTTGGCCGCCCATGGCGTGTCGCCCGCCGCAGACGGAGAGCTGCGCTCCGGCCTCGTTGGCGCTTTGCACCGCCGCCACGAGTTCCGCGCGGCTGGCTGGCGTGAGGATCCGCGCGACGCGGGTCGCGTTGAGCTGGGAGTGGACGTCGTTGACGAGCAGGGGGTCGTTCATGCGAGGCAGGTGGCGGTGCAGAGACATTCTCCTTCGGCGAGCGGGATGCCACGCAATCCGGCGGGTGCCAGAATCGCGGCGCGCAACTCTGTCGCGGCGGCGAAGGATTCGAGGCGCCACCCGTGCTCGGCGAGAAATGGCGGCAGCGCTTCACGCGGCAGCGACCAGGCGAACGGCTCGCGGACGCTGCGGAGCCATGAGTGAATCAGTCGGTTGCCGCCGCGGAACGTGGCGCGTCCGTCTGGGCCGGGCTCCATGAAAGTGAACGCGAGCGTCGCCCGCGGGAAGGCGCGCAGGTCACGCAGCAGGGTGCCGACGCGCTCGGCGGAGAAATACATGAAGAGTCCCTCCGCGATGAAGAGGGTCGGTCGTTGCGGATTGAATTGAGGGATGCGCGACAGGGCGGCGGACGGAAGGTCCTTCCCCAGATCCAGCGGGCGTTGGATAAAATTCGCCGCCGCGCCCGCCAGACCGGCGGTCTTGGGACGCTGCGTCGCGGGATGGTCGAGCTCGCAGAAGAGAACCGTGGGATGCGTGCGGTGGCTGCGCCATCCCAGCAGATCGAAGCCCGCGCCGAGGACGACCACTTGCTCGACGCCCGCGGCGAGGGCGGTGGCGGCGGCGCGTTCGAGCCAGCGTTTGCGGGCGAGGTAGTGGGCCACGATGCCTGGCAGCGCGAGACGTTCGAGGCGCCACAGTCCGCGGGCCAGCCACGGGCGGGCGGCGGTAAACTCGAACCAGCCGGGGCGCGCGCAGGCCGCCAGGATGGCACGCAGGGCATCGGCTTCGCCGGGAGCGACTAGGACGCGAAGGTCCGGATCGCGGGCGGCAAGCACGATGCTGCGCGCGATGAGCCGGGCGGTGGAACTGGGGCGGTCGTCGCGCACGACGCCGATACGACACGCCCGGCTGCTGGCTGTCTAGCTGTCAACGCGGCTGCCGGCGAACGGGGCGCCGAGGGCGGGCGACCTAGAAAGCACTGGTCAATGTGAGCTGAGCGGCCGGGGCGCCGTCGCCGTTGAGGAGGAGGTTACGGTCGTCGAATTCGAAGCGGCGATCGGTCAAGTATCCGATTCCCAAGTGCAGCGCGGTGCCGGGGGCGAGACGCCAGCGGGCGCCGAGGCCGGTGTTGATCTCGCGGTAGTCGACGCGCTGGCGGTCGAAGGCCGGGCGGCCGCGACGGCGGCCGAAATCGTCGCTCACGCGGAAAGTGCCGCCACGCAGACTCACGCCGGCGGAGAGCGTGAGCCCGGGTGTGACTGCCCATTCGATCCGTGGGGCGGGCAGGATAAACGAGAGGGTCCACTCGGGTGCAAACCGCCACCGCACGCCCACCCCGCCCACCAGCGGGTGACTGCTGCGCCAGTCGTAGTTCACGCCAAAGGCCCACTGCAGGTCCCGGCTCGCCGCGTAAATCGCGCGCACGGCGACGGGCGCGCCAAAGTCGCTTTTGCCGTAGGTGCCAGGATCGATTTCCGCGCGCA
>JANPIT010000767.1:0-6178 GCA_031425115.1 Opitutaceae bacterium
GACGATTCCGCCGCCCTGCCGCTCGAAAAACGCTGCGTTCGCCCGCTGATGATCGTCTGCCGCCTGCGGATACGGCACGAGGATCGCGGGCGTCTCGCAACGGATCAGCTCCGCCAGTGTGCCCGCGCCCGCGCGTGACACCACCAGGTCGGCCGCTGACATGAGCTCCGCCATGCGATCGCTGAACGGCATGAACACCGCCTGGATGGGTGTGCCGGTTTTTGTTTTCAGATCGATGACCCCTTCGCGGCCCTTGCCTAGTCCCGTCACGACATAGAGTTGAATCCCCTCGAGCGCGAAGGCCGGGAGCTGCGCGCGCGCCCAATCATTGAGCGACGAAGCGCCCTGACTTCCGCCCAGCACGACCAGCAATCGCTGATTCGGATCGAGTCCGAGCGCCGTGCGCGCCGCCGCTTGTGGCTGGCGAACAATCTCGCGACGCACCGGCAGCCCGACATGGCGCGTAGCCGAAGCCCGGATACTGCGGATCCGGATACCCGGCGGCAGATAGACCCGGCGCGCGAAACGCCCGAGCGTGCGAATCGCCATGCCAGGCACACGGTTTGACTCGTGGAGTGCGGCCGGGACTCCAGCGGCGCCCGCGGCGAGCACCAGCGGTGCGGAGGTGAACCCGCCGAAACCGACGACGGCGTCCGGCCGTTGGCGTCGGATCAAACGCCAGCAAAACCAAAATGCCTGCGCCTGCGTGACGACACATTTGAGCAGGTTGAGCGGCTGCCACGAAAATCCCCGACCCGGCATCCGCTCGAAAGTGAGCTGCGGATATTTTTCGCTGAGTCGGGCGTCGACCTTTTTTTGGCTGATGAGCAGGACGGCGTCGTGGCCTTGTCGACGCAGACCCTCGGCCAACGCTATGCCGGGCGAGAGATGACCGCCCGTGCCCCCGCAGGAGATGAGGAAACGGCTCATGACGCGCACCCCGCAAAAAACTCCAAATCCCAAGATCCAAGCGCCAATGAAACTTCAAACTCCGAAGCGCCAAGGCAAACGCGTGCAATGATTGATGCTTGGAGCTTCATCGGAGCTTGGATCTTGGTGCTTGGAGCTTCGTTCTTCACGCCATGACCTCGCGCATTCCGCCCGCGCCGCGGGGCAGCGAAGCGCGTCCCCAGTTACGCTGCGTGTTTAAAATGATGCCAAGCAGGATTCCCATCAGCAGCAGGTTGGAGAGCCCCGCACTGATGAACGGCAGCGACATGCCTTTCGTCGGCAGCACCGCGGTGACCACGCCGAGATTGATGATCGCCTGCAGGCAAATCAGCAGGAGACAGCCCAGCACGAGGAGGAAGTGAAACAGGTTCGGCGCGCGCTTCAGATGGGCGAGGCCCGCGATGAGGATCGCGGTGAACGCCACCACCACGCCGAGCGTGAAAAACAAACCGAGCTCCTCCCCCACGACGGAAAAAATATAGTCGGTGTGCGCTTCCGGCAGATAGCTGAGTTGCTGCCGCCCCTGCCCCAATCCCGCGCCTTCCACCCCGCCGGCGGCGAAGGCCGCGAGGCCTTGGCGCAGTTGGTAGGATTTTTCCTCACTGAGAAATTCCGTCATCCGCCGTAGCCGGTTGGGATTGTTCATCACCGCCACGGTGAAAAGGCCACCGACGATCGCGATCGTGGGCAAAATGTAGCGCCACTTCGCCCCTGCGAGAAACAGCAGCACGAGGCCGACAACCATCATCAACGCGGCGACGCCGAAATCCGGCTCGAGAATCGTCAGGCCGGCAAACGCGCCGACGATGCCGATCGGATAAAGGAAGCCGCGCTTCAATTCGCCGATCCGCGTCTGGTTCAGAGCGAGGTAATGCGCCAGGCAGAAGACCAGGCCGAGTTTGGCGAACTCAGAGACTTGCAGCCGGGCCGCGCCAAAGCCGAGCCAGCGCTTGCTGCCGTTCACGCTGATGCCAACGACAAGGACGAGGAAGAGCGCGAAGAGGCAGCCGCCGGCAATCCACCACGCGTAGCGGCGCAGGTAATCGAGGTTCATCCGACTCACCACGAAACAAAGCACGCCCGCGGCGATTACGCCGATGAGCTGCTTGTTCAGGTAGAAATACGGCCCCTTCTTGAACCACGCGCTCGCGCTAAACAAAATGGAGAGTCCAAGAAACGTGAGGCCAATTGCGCAGATGACGATGATCGTCGCGGGATTGACCCATGAACTGGAGGGGGCCGGAAGAACGGCGCGCTCGCTGCGGAGAGACATCACAGGTGATGTCGCTTAGAGTTTCGGTGCGGGCGTGATCGGGCTGTCGTAAACGGGAATCACCGGCACCGCGGGCGGCGCGGTCGGCTGGGTCTGCTCGACGGGCAGCTCGTTCGACTTTGACGCACCCGCTCCGGCCTTGGATTTGCCCGATTTGCTCGCGGGCGCCTGCCAGCCGGGAATGATCAGCTCGGTGTTGGCTTTGATTTTCGCGGGGTCGGAGATGTTGTTCGCGACGGCGATGTCACCCTGCTTCACGCCGTAGAGGCGCGCGATCGTGCCAAGCGTCTCACCGGATTTCACCACATGCTTGATGCCGTCGGGGCCCGGGCGCGTGCTCGCCGTGGCGGGTGCGCCCTCCGTGGCTTTCGGCGCGGAACCTGCCGCGCCCTTGGCGGTGGCGGCACCCGCAGACAGACCTGATTTACTGCCGGGAATGAGGAGTTTTTGGCCCGGCTGAATTTTCGCGTTGGCGGTTAGATTGTTGGCGGCGCCGAGTTCTGCGACAGTGAGGTTATTTTTCTTGGCGATCGTCCAGAGGCTCTCGCCGGACTTCACCACGTAGGTCGCGGCGGGAACCACATCGGCCACCGGCTCGGCGACCAAGGTTCCCACCACCGGCGTGCCCGGGCGCGTCGGAACGTAGCGGCTGCCCGTCGCAGACGATGCACTCGCGATTGCGGGCGCATCGGGATTAAAACTGATCACCGGCGCACCGCCCGTCGGCTCAGAGCGCGAGGACGACGCCGGCGCCGTCATCGGGAGCGAGACCGGAGGCGGGGCGTCGCTGCGGACAACGGTATCCGTCGGCGCAGGCGGCGGCTGCGAGGTCGAACTGCAGCCAGGATTAGCAAAAATGAGGATGAGAGCGAAGACGTGGATACCCACGACGATGCCGAAAATCTTCAGGATTTTCATAGGAGGATTGGTTGGACGGGTTGTGAAGGCTTCAAAGTGTGACGGCTACCCCAAATTCGCAGCCAAGGCCGCAGGTGGCGCCTGCGGCGTGGGAACGGGGAATGAAAATCGTGCGCGGCGGAAGAGGGTCAGTGGGCGTCGGCATCGTTCAGCGCAGCTTGAGCGTGGCGAGACTGGTCAGCGCGCACCCGAGCGAGAGGACCCAGAAACGCAGCACGACCTTGGTCTCCGGCCAGCCCTTCTTTTGGAAGTGATGATGGATCGGCGCCATGAGGAAGACGCGTCGCCCTTCGCCGAAGCGCAGGCGCGTGAACTTGAACCAGCCCACCTGGATCACGACCGAAAGCAGTTCCATGACGAACACGCCGCCGGCGATTACGAGAGTGAGCGGCTGATGGATCATGAAGGCCATGACTCCGAGCAATCCGCCGAGCGCAAGCGAGCCAGTGTCGCCCATGAACACTTCCGCGGGATGCGAGTTGAACCAAAGGAACGACATGCACCCGCCGATCAGCGCGCCGCAAATCACCGAAAGCTCTCCCGCTTTCGGCACGTGGCTGGTCAACAAATATTCTGCGAGGAAAACGTGATCGGCCACATAGGCCATCACGCCCATCACGAGCGCAACCGTGATCGTGCAACCCACCGCGAGTCCATCGAGGCCATCGGTGATGTTGATCGCGTTGCTGAAGCCCACGATCCAGAGGTAGATGAGCGCGAGCAGGAGCCACCACGGCATGTGGTCGATCACCGCATGCTTCACGAACGGCACCCAGAATTCGTGGATTTTCTTCGCGCTATCCGGATGCCAGAACAGGAGACCGAGCGCGCCGAAAGTCGCCAGCGACTGCCACGCGATCTTTTCCCACGAAGAGATCCCGTTGCGATTCTTGTGCACGACTTTCAGGTAATCGTCGCGGAAACCGGGCACAGTCAGCGCCGCGTAAACAAAGAGACTGGTGAACACCCAGATGTTCGGCACCGCCCACATGGCCGAGCTAAGGAAAACCGAGATGAAGATGATCAGCCCGCCCATGGTGGGCGTGTTCTTCTTGTCAAAGTAGCTCGCGCCCAACGCCCCCGTGCGGTCGTCGATGTAGCCGTGGCCAAATTTCAGCTCCTTGAATTTCCTGATCATCATCGGCCCGATCGCGAAACCGATGAAAAGGGCCGTGAGCGCCGCGAGCGCGGTGCGCAGCGTCATGTAACGCAGCAACCGCAACGGTCCGAAATACTCCGCGTAATCTGCCAGGTAGCTCAGCATGACAGTGGCAGGGACGTCTGCCCCTCGAGAATTTTTTCAAGCTGGTAGCGACGGCTGCCCTTCACGAAGACCGCCCCGCGCCAATCCGCGAGCGCCGCGACGATCGGCTCAAGCGACGACACCATTTGCACCTGGGACGTGAAATCGCCCTGCGCCAGCACGCCCGCACACACGGCGTGCGCCTGCGATCCAATCACAAAGACGTGATCGTGCCCGCGCAAACGGAGTGATCGGCCGAGCGCGTGATGATGCGCCGGCGCCTCGAGTCCCAACTCCTCCATGCAGCCCAGCACGTAGAGCCGCGGATCACTCGCCGGCGCGATTGCATCGAACGCCGTGAGCGCGTCCGCCATCGACGCGGGATTCGCGTTGTAACAATCCAAATACATCAGTCGCCCATCGACGCGCCGGATCTCGCCGCGGAGTTTCGCGGGTTTCCACCCCGGCAACCGCGCCTGAATCGTCTCCCGCGGCACGCCGAGCCAGAGTGCGGCGCAGATCGCGAGCGCGGCGTTTTGCGCCATGCCGTCGGACACGCGGCGAAACACAAACGTCAGCGGCGGCGGTTTGCCGTAGGCCAGCGAGACCGAGGTCTCGTCGGCGCGATGCGACACCGCGAAATACACCGTGTCCTTTGGCGGTTCCGCCGGCCGCACGACCTCGGCGCGCTCCACCACCATCGTGCGCACGCCCAACCCGCGGAACGCCGGAAACTCCGCCGTCGCCTGCGAAAAAATCGCCACGCCGCTCGCGCGGGTCGCGGCGGACAACCGCGATTTTTCCCGTGCCACTCCCTCGATCCCCCCGAGTTCCAAAGTGTGCGCGGACGCGATCAACGTGATCAACGAGACATCAGGCTCGATCATGTCCGCGAGGGTGCTCATTTCGCCGGGCGCGCTGATGCCGGCCTCGATCACCGCGATGCTGTGCTGCGCGGGATCGATGCGCGTCAGGGTCAGAGGCACGCCGATGTGATTATTGAGATTACCCTCGGTGGCCACGACGCCGCTCGCAGCGCCACCGAGGAGGAGGGCCAGCAAATCCTTGGTCGAGGTCTTGCCTGCACTTCCAGAAATTCCAATGACGCGTCCGCGAAAGGCCCGACGGTGCTCGCGTGCGATCGCCTGCAACGCGCGCAGCGGATCGGCCACCACCAGTTGCGGCAGCGCGACCGCAGGATCGACCTGCCCTACGAGCGCGGCGCTGGCACCTGCCGCGAAAGCATCGGCGAGGAAATCATGTCCATCGCGCTTCTCCGTCTTGAGTGCGACGAAGACGTCGCCCGCCCGCAGCTTGCGCGTGTCGTAGCCAAACGCCGTGAGCGGCCCCGTCGGGCGCGCGTTCCAGCGGCCACCGGTCCAGGCTGCGAGTTGGTCTGGAGGAAAAAGCGGCACGTCCGGTTAGGCTGGGACTTTGAGTGTTTTCATCCCGAGCAGTTCGCGCGCGACCTGACGATCGTCGAACGGGAATACCGTATCGGCGAATTCCTGCGTGCTCTCGTGGCCCTTACCCGCGATCAACACGCAGTCGCCCGGTTTCGCCAGGTCGAGCGCGAGACTGATCGCGCGCCGACGGTCCTCGATCCACGTGATTTTCTCGGGAGCGGTGACACCCGTTTGCATGTCTTCGAAGATGCGCGCGACCTGTTCGGTGCGCGGATTATCGGCGGTGGCCACTGCGAAGTCGGCGAACTCCTGCACGGCGCGCGTCATCAACGGTCGGTGGGTGCGCTCACGGTTTCCGCCGCAGCCAAATACGACGAGCAGCCGCCC
>JANPIT010000768.1:0-1811 GCA_031425115.1 Opitutaceae bacterium
CCGGTGATGCGCTGGCCGCGGCGGATGGAGTCGGGCAGGTCTTCGTTGAAGCGCGCGCGCAGCACGGGCTTGTCGTCGAAGAGATCGAGATGCGACGGGCCGCCCGATTGGAAAAGGCAGATGACGCGCTTCGCCTTCGGAGCGAAATGCGGCAACCCAGACAGTGCGCCGTTCGCGCCGGCGGCCGACGGCGTTGAGGCGGGTGCGGGTGCGGGCGTCGCGCCGAGCAGCTCTCGCCCGAAGAGTTGCGCCAACGCCGCCGTGCCGAGACCGAGCCCGGTCTTCGCGAGAAAATCGCGGCGCGTGTGGATGGCTTCGTAGCGGTGGCAGGACATTTAAGAGGCGGAGGCTGGATTGATTTCACCACGGAGACACGGAAGCACGGAGAAAGGAATTCGGTTTGTCTCCGTGTCTTCGGTGTCTCCGTGGTTCATCTTCTTCAGTTCTTGGTGATCGTTTCGTCGAGGTTCAGAATCATGCTCGCCACGCTGGTGGCGGCGGCGAGTTCGGCGGCGGGAATGCCGGGATCGACGGGCGAGCTGCCGACGGCGAGCAGCTTCGCGGCGTCGTCGGGATGCGCGGCGAAATCGGCGCGGAGTCGGTCGAGGCTGCGCGTGAGCACAGCGATCTCCTCGGTGCGTGGCCGTCGCCCGGTCGCGGCTTGAAACCCAAATGCGAGGCGGCCCGCATCGTCGCCCGGGCCATCGCGCAGCATGCGGGTCGCGAGTCGGCGCGCGGCCTCGACGTAGCCGGGTTCGTTCCAGAGCGTGAGCGCTTGCAGCGGCGTGTTGGTGCGGGAGCGGCGCACGGTGCAGAACTCGCGGTCAGGCGCGTCGAAGGCGATCATGGCCGGGTGCGGCACGGTGCGCTTCCAAAACGTGTAGAGACTGCGGCGGTAGAGATCGGACTCGACGCCCTTGCCCCATTGCGTGCTGGGATACGCGGCGCCGACGACCAGGCCCTCGTAGAGTTTCTCCGGTTGGTAAGGGTAGACGCTGGGGCCGCCGATGCGCGGTGTCAGCAATCCCGATACGGCGAGCGCCTGGTCGCGAATCAACTCGGCGGGCAGCCGCAGGCGCGGACCGCGGGCGAGCAACCGGTTCTCCGGATCGCGGGCGAGGAGCGCGGGGGAGACGGCCGAGCTTTGCCGATACGTGGCGGACAGCACGAGGGATTTGAGGAGTGCTTTGGTATTCCAGCCGCCGTCGACGAACTCACGCGCAAGCCAGTCGAGCAGTTCGGGATGGCTGGGCCATTCGCTCTGCGAGCCGAAATCCTCGAGGGTTTTGACGAGGCCGGTGCCAAAGAGCTGCGCCCAGAAACGATTCACGACGACCCGCGCGGTCAGCGGATGGTTCGGTTGCGTGAGCCAGCGGGCGAGGCCGAGCCGGTTGCGTGGCGCGCCAGCGGGCCAGGAGGCCAGCAGCTTTTCGGGGACGCCAGCGGTGACGGGCTCGCCCGGCGTGTTGTAGTTGCCGCGCGTGAGCACGAAGGTGGGGCGCGGCTCGGGCAACTCCTGCATGACCATGGCGGAGGGCAGGCTGCGCTGGAGGGCGAGATGGGTTTCGTGGAGCTGCGTGCGTTTGGCGATGAGGTCGCGCGTGGTATCGTCGGCGGCGAGCAGTGCCTCGCGTAGGATGGATTGTTCGCGCGCGGCGAGCGGAGTCGCGCTGGACTCAACCGCGGTGAGAGCACGGGGCAGGGCACGCGCGGCGAAGAGCGTGCGTAACAGCTCCGTGGGGACGATGCGCGGGTAACTCCGGACGTCCTCGAGTTCGCCTTGCCAGCGGGCGGCGTCGGGGGAGTTGTCG
>JANPIT010000769.1:0-4748 GCA_031425115.1 Opitutaceae bacterium
GCAGCTCCGCGAAGCGCCGGATCTTCGAGACATCTTCGGTCCAGCCCGGGTGCCGCGTGTAGATGGGACGAAGCGCTTTGCGAATCGCTTCGTTGCGCGGCACGTGAGTGAAGCGGTGGCCGCCGGCGTCTTCGTAGCCGATGCAGATCTGCAATTCTCCGCGCCATTCGCCGCTGTGCGTGAGCGCGTCGAGCTTATTGATCATCACGTCTTGAAAACCGCCGTAGCGGAGCGCGTCGCCTTTCTCCACCGCATCATACCAGCCGACCATCCGTTGGCGGCCGGTGCTCGTGCCGAATTCGATTTGCTTCAGCTTCACGGCGAGCGGGTGCGCGTCGTCCATCTGCGTGAGGAAGGTGTGGGTGCCGACCTTCGTATCGTAGGCCTTCGCCACTCCGAAGGTGTGAATCTTCTGCACGGGAATGCCGGCGCTCTCGAAAAATTCCGGCGTGTAGGTGTGCGAGGCGGTGACGTTGGGCGAATAACCGTGGCGTTTGTCGAGCCAGTAGGCCTGCCCAAACTCGCCGATGACCGTGCGGCCCGCCGCGAGTTCGCGCAGCACCAGCTCGCGCACTTCGCCGATGTTTTGTGCGAGCGCGGTGCCGGCTTCCCAATACGTGGCAGTGAGCGCTTCGAGATTGAGCGAGAACGGCGCCGCGCCGCGAAAACGCGTGAAGTCGAACTCGGACTTGTCGAATACCCCGAGCTCGATCGCCTCGGCGTTGGCGCGCTGTTCGGCGGCGCTGAGTTTATCGAAGAAGGACGACCAGGTCGCTTCACTCACGCGACAGACATGCTGAATCGTGCGGCACGCGCGATCGGCGCGTTGAGCGAGCTTGCGCGCGAAGTAATTGGGGCCCGCGAGAAAATCGGAAAAAGTGATCTGCTGTTGGCCCACCTCGTCGAGATAGGCGGGGGTGATGCCCCGACCGGTGGAGCCGCGCGCCTCTTCGGCCAGCACGTTGACGCGGTAGTCTTCCCAAGCGAGGTCGAGCAGGCGGTGCGTGAGATCGGAGACGAGCGTGCGCTCGTCGATCAGCAGGCGGGAAAGAATGGCGTGACCCTTTTTCTCGAGCGGCCTGGTCTCCCACCAGATTTTGCGCGGGTCAGCGACGACGCCGCTGCCGATGCAGAGGTGCAACGCATCGCGCACGACGACACCCGCCGGCAGGAGGTTGAGCTTGATGCCGCCCGCGGTGTGGCCGGAGTTGGCGCCGCCGTTGACCTTGAGGACGACGGAGACGGGCGAGGCGGTGCCGCGGAGCTCGTCGGCGACTTCGGGGATCAGGCGACCTTTGCCTTCATCGCCGAGGGAGATTCCGACGTCGGCGATGAGCTGGCTGGAGAAGGGGAGCAAGGACATGGTTGCGAGAGTGACACGTGCAACCGAGCCATTGATGAAACCCTGTTGCCGCAAAGTGAAAACGCGACGCGCCGGGCGAGGGCAAACAGAAAAACGTCGGAGTGTGTCAGCGGTGCAGCGCGGAATTTTTCGTCCGCGGGTGCGGTCATGATCCGATGACCCTCGGTCTCGGCGTGGGTGGTTCACTTTCTCGTTGTGAGCGAACTTTGGGAAATCGGCTTCGCCGACTTCGTTTTCCGGCGTGGCACTTCCGAAATCATCAATCCTTGCGCGCCGCCGCGCTGCTCCCCATCAGTGTCGGCAGCGGGGGAGGTTGGCTGCGCAGGCGAAGGCCGTGCGCGTGGTGGCCAATAACCACGCGGACGACTTCGCGCCGAAAACGGCGCTGGGGTTGCAGCAGCTGCTGGCGAGCTGACGCGACGACGACAACCCGCGGCGCGCGGTAGCGACTACGCGCTATTGGTGCGCGTCGATACTTCGATGATGTCGTGGGGCGCAGCCTCTTTTTGGCCTGCGGGCGAGACGCGGACATAGCGCGCTTTCGAGCGAAGGTCAGCGAGCGTGCCGGCGCCCAGGTAGCCCATGCCGCTCTGCACGCCGCCGATGAGATTGGCTAACACGTCGTCGACCGTGCCACTTACTTCCTTCAACGCCTCGATGCCTTCCGCCGCGACCTTGCGCGTGCTGTCATTCTTATCGTGCCCGTAGCGAGCGGCGCTGCCGGCCTTCATCGCTGAGAGCGAGCCCATGCCACGATATTGTTTATAAACCTTGCCGTTGATTTCGAGAATCTCACCCGGGGCCTCGCGGCAGCCCGCGAGGAGACCGCCGCAGATGACGGCATCGGCGAGCGTGAGGGCCTTCACGATATCGCCGCTCTTCGTGATGCCGCCGTCGGCGATGAGTTTGACGCCGGCTTTTTTCGCGGCGGTCGTCGCGACGTAGAGAGCGGTGAGTTGCGGGATGCCGACGCCAGCGACGATGCGCGTGGTGCAAATCGAGCCCGGGCCCTGGCCGATCTTGATCGCGTTGGCGCCGCACTCGCCGAGGAAAGCCACGCCGCTGCCGCTCGTGACGTTGCCCGCGATGATGGTCAGGTCTTTGAATGCGCCGCGGACGAGTTTCACGACATCGCCCACGCCGGCGGTGTGGCCGTGCGCGGTGGAGACCGCGACGCAGTCGACATGCTCGGAGACGAGATGGCCGACGTGCTCGATGATCTTATCGCGATCGAGCGAGCCGTCGGATTTGCGCACGGGCGAGAGCGCAGCGCCGACGACGAGGCGGAAATCGTGATCGCGCGACGGCTTGCGGCGGGATTTTTGCTCGGCGGTGATGCGCTCGACGTCCGAGGCGGTGATGAGGCCGCGCAGGTGGTCGGCATCATCCACCACGAGCATTTTGTTCACGCCGATGTTGGCGGTGAAAAATGCGTCGGCGGCGTGGATGGGGTCTTTCGCGGCAGAGCGCTCAGTCTCGGTCTTCAACTGCGCGCGCGGCGTCATGACGTCGGCGACTTTTTTCGTTTTGTAGCGGTCTTTGACGACGTTGCCCGAGAGAAGCCCTGTGAGCCGGCCGTTGCGGTCGACGACGGGAAAAGTGGAGAAGGCGAAGCGTTTCGCTTCGATCATCGCGAGCAGGTCGCCGATGAGCTGATCGGGCGCGACCGTAATGGGATCCTGGATAAGGCCGTGGATGTGGCGCTTCACGCGCGCGATCTCCTTCACCTGATCCTTCGGCGGCATGTTGTAGTGAATGAGGCCGAGCCCGCCGTTCAGCGCCATCGCGATCGCCATGCGCGACTCGGTGACGGTGTCCATGTCCGACGAGATGATCGGAATTTGGAGGCGCAAGGCCTCGCTCAATTGGGTCGAGGTGTCGGCGTCCTTGGGCAGAATCTCCGAGTAGAGCGTGGCGAGTGACACGTCGTCGAACGTCAGCGCGGTGGGCAGATTGGCCCGGAAAAACGCGTCGGCGTTGAGATAAAACTCGGCGTCGGCGCCTGCGCCGCCGGTGGTATGAGTCGAGGCAACCTTCGTCATGAGTTGCCATGAACGGAGTAGGCTTGGCGCCAGGGAGCGCAAACAGAAAGTCGGGTTTGCGCCGTGGCGGGCAGACGTATGACGTGGGTGGCGTGAAATACCGGCTTCAGTTTCGTCGTTATCGGCTGCCGTTTCGCGCGCCGGTGCGCACGGCCCATGGTGTCTGGGCGGAGCGCGAGGGCATTTTGGTGCGATTGGAGAGCGAGACGGGCGCGGTGGGTTTTGGGGAGGCGGCGCCGCTCCCGGCGTTCGGCACGGAAACGGTCGAGGAGGACGAGGCGGGCTTGCGCGCGCTGGGCGAGTGGACGAACGACGACGCGATCGCGACGTTGCCAGCGCGGCTGGCGGGCGCGCGGCATGCGCTGGCCGGAGCACGCGAATCCGCGGCGACGGTCGCGGCGGATGCGCCGGGCTCGGTCGTGGTGCCGGCGCGGGACTACTTGGCGGTGGCGGCGCTGTTGCCGGCGGGGCGCGCGGTGCTGGCGGCGATCGAACCGCGCGCGGAAATGGGGTTTCGCGTTTTCAAATGGAAAGTGGGCGTGGGTGACATTGCGGACGAGCTGGCGCTCTTGGATGATGTTTGCGGGGTGCTGCCGTCGGGATCCAAGCTCCGGCTGGATGCGAATGGCGCATGGGATCGTCGGCGCGCGGAGCGTTGCCTGGAGCGGTGCGTGGACCGGCCGGTGGAGTTTCTCGAACAGCCGATTGCGGCCGATGCGCGCGGGAGCGCCGACGTGCTCATGGGATTGGCGGGCGACTTCCCGACGCCCATTGCGCTCGACGAGTCGTTGGTGGGGGAAACGGACATCGAACGCTGGATCGGCTCGGGGTGGCCGGGAGTGTTCGTGGTGAAGCCAACGCTACTGGGCGACGTGGCGGGGGCAGTCGAGCGGCTGGAGAAAGCGAAAGCCGCGGTCGTGTTTTCATCGGCACTGGAAAGCGCGGTGGGCGCGCGCGCGGCGTTGCGCACGGCGTTGGCGTGGAAAGGTGAAGCGCGCGCGGTTGGATTCGGCGTGTGGCCGCTTTTCGCGGATGCGCGGTTCGACGGACCGTTCACGGCGCCGTTTGTGCGGGCGGAGGATATCGCGCGACTGGATGCGGAGGCCGTATGGACCGCGCTGGGTTGATTGCTGTGGTCGAGGCGACCGGTGTCGCGGAGCGGCGCGGGAATTTTGTTTTTCTGAGCGACCCAAATGCGGGCGCGGCCGCGCGGGCTGAAGCTGCTGCGATCCGCGCGCAGGAACCACACGATGCGGGGGAGCGGGGGTGGCTGTGTATCGCGACGGGCGGTTCGGGTGGGGCGGTGCGATTTGCGCGGCACGACGAAGAGACGATCAGCGCGG
>JANPIT010000770.1:0-3886 GCA_031425115.1 Opitutaceae bacterium
CGCGCGATCGCCGACGCCTTCGTGGCCGAGGGTTGCGCGGTGCGGGGCTTCGATCGCGCGGAGCCAAAGGACGCGGCGCCGTTTGCGACCGCGGTGGGCGACGTCACGTCGCTAGACCAGGTGAAGTCCTTTGCGGCGACCTTCACCGCGATCGATCACGTGGTGTTTTCCGTCGGCGCCGGCTCCGGGAAATTTGGCTTTCCGTTTTGGAACGTGCCGCCCGCCGAGTGGGCGCGGGTGCTCGACATCAATCTCGTCGGCGCGGTGAACGTCGCGCATGCGTTCGCGCCCGGCCTCGTCGCGCGTGGCGCCGGCTCGCTGCTCGTGCTCACCTCGGTCGCAGGGCAAATCGGTTCGCAAACCGATCCGCCCTACAGCGCGGCGAAGGCGGGCCTGATCAATTTCATGCAGTGTGCGGCCAAGGACTTCGCGCCGCACGGCGTGCGTGCCAACGCCCTGTCCCCCGGCATGGTGCAGACCGCGCTCAACGAAGCCGTCTGGGCGGCCGGACAGGCGCGACTGCCCGCCGCGGAACGCCGGACCTATGCCGAATGGGCCGACGAGAAAATCCGCAAGGTCTCGCCGCTCGGCCGCTGGCAGACCCCCGCCGAATACGGTGCGATGGCGGTTTTCCTCGCGAGCAGTCACGCGAAGAACATCACCGGCCAGACCCTCAACATCGACGGTGGCCAGGTGATGCACGCGTGACGTCGCGCCCGTCGCACCACTTTTTATCCTGATGAAAGTCCTGATTACCGGTGGTGGCGGGTTCCTCGGCTCGCAGCTTGCCCAGAAACTCCTCGCGCGCGGGACGCTCACGGGTCCTTCGGGCGCGCCGGAACCGCTTCGCGAGATCGTGCTGTTCGACGCGTTCTTCGGTCGTCCCGTGCCAGCGGGCGGCGAGATCCGCGTCACCGCGATCAAAGGCGACATCTCCGATCGCGCCGCCGTGGCCGCCGCGGTGGGCACTGATCCTGCGACGTCGATCTTTCACCTCGCCTCGATGGTGAGCGGCGAATGCGAGGAGCGCTTCGATGACGCGCTGCGCGTCAACTTGGACGGCGGCCGCGCGGTCTTCGAGGCGGCGCGTGCGCTCGGCGGCGCCACCGGCGTGCGCCCGCGCGTGGTGTTTGCCAGCAGCATCGCGGGATACGGGGGCGACGCGATGGAGCCCGCCAACTCGGACCTCACCAAACTCACCCCGCGCACGACCTACGGCATGACAAAGGTCATCTGCGAACTGCTCGTGAACGACCATACGCGGAAGGGTCACTTCGACGGCCGCAGCGTGCGGCTCCCCACCGTCATCATCCGCCCCGGCCGCCCCAATGCGGCCGCGTCGAGCTGGGCCAGCGGCATGTTCCGCGAGCCGCTCGCCGGGGAACCGTGCCTGCTGCCCGTGCGTCGTGATCAGGGCCACCCGATGACCGGCTATCGCACCGTGATCGAATCGTTCGTCGCGCTCCACGAGGTGCCCGAAGCAAAACTCTCCGGCGACCGCGGCTACGTTCTCCCGGCGCACACCGTCACACCGCGGCTCGCCGAAGCCGCACTGCGGGAAGTCGCCGCCGCGCGCGGACTCAAGCTCGGCGCCATTGTGGACGCGTTCGATGCGCGCATCCAAGGCATCGTCAGCAACTGGCCCGTGGGCGTCGACGGCCGGCGTGCCGTGGCGCTGGGACTTCCGACTCCGCCGGATCTCGCGACGATCATCGCCCAATACCTGGAAGATTTCGCGGCGTAAACTCGCGCCGGGACCTGCCCGATCGCACGTGGGTATTTAACTACCGCGCGGCGACTTGCCATTGATGGCCCGTGTCATGACCCTTGCCCGCACTGCGCCATGAGCCACCACTCCGCCCCCGCAACCAAGCACGTATGGAAATTTTTTCGCAGCGGCGGACTTGATCAGGTTTCGCTCGAGACAGCCGAGGACCTGCTCGCGCTCGGCGAGCTCGATCAGAAACTGTGGGTCGCGCTGAGTTGTCCCGTCAAGGGACTCGAGCTTGATGAGCTCACGCTCGCATTGGTCGACTCCGACGGCGACGGTCATATCCACGTGCGGGAAGTCGTGGGCGCCGTCATGTGGGCCGCGGCGCATCTCAAGAGTCCAGCGGATCTGCTCGCGCCGGGCGCGGAGCTGCCGCTCGCCGCGATCAACGACCTCACCCCGGAGGGCAAGACGATCCTCTCCTCGGCCAAACGCATTCTGACGAGCCTGGGCAAGGGCACCGCGCAGAGTATCGCGGTCGAGGATACGATCGACACCGCCAAGATCCTGGCGGCGCAGGCGCCGAACGGCGATGGCGTGATCACGCTACGGGCGACGACCGACGCGGACCTGCAGGCGTTGATCAAAGACATCCTGGCCACCACGGGCGGCGTGCCGGACCGCGCGGGCGGCGAAGGGGTAAACGCCGAGAAGATCGACGCGTTTTTCAAGGAGGTGGAGTCGTATCTGGTTTGGGTCGAGGCGACGCGCTCGAAGAACATCCCGGAGCTGGGCGAGGAAACGGCGGTGGCCTGCCGCGCACTCGCCGCCGTGCGCCCGAAGGTGGACGACTATTTTGCCCGTTGCCGGCTGGCGGCCTTCGACGGCCGGGCTACGGCCGCGCTGAATCGACAGGAGACCGAGTTTCTCACGATCGCCGCGCGCGACCTCACGATCACGTCGGCCGAGGTCGCGGGGTTTCCGCTCGCCCGGGTCGACGCGGCCGGGCGGCTGCCGCTCCTCGAGGGCGTGAACCCGGCGTGGGCGGGCGCGCTGGCCACTTTGCAGCGGACCGTGATCGCGCCGCTGCTGGGAGCGGACAAAACCGTCCTCACGCAAGACGACTGGGCCGCGCTCACCACGCGCTTCGCGCCCTACGAGACGTGGATCGGCAGCGCCAAACCTTCCGTGGTGGAAAAAATCGGCGTGGCCCGCGCAAAGGAGCTGCTGCAGGGCCCGGCGCGGCAGGCGCTGGCCTACTTGATCGCGCAGGACAAGTCGCTCGGACCGGAATACAACGCCATCAGCTCGGTCGCGAAGCTGGCGCGTTATCGCCGGGATCTCCGCACCCTCCTGCACAATTTCGTCAACTTCGCGGACTTCTACTCGCCGGACCGGCTGGCGGTGTTTCAGGCCGGCATGCTTTTCCTCGACAGCCGTTCCTGCGAGCTGTGTATCCGCGTGGCGGATGCCGGCGCCCACGCCGGGATCGCGACGATGAGCAAAGTCTATATCGCCTACCTCGACTGCCGGCGCGTCGGCGGCGAGACGATGAAGATCGCCGCGTGTTTCACGCAGGGGGACAGCGACTATCTCTTCGTCGGGCGCAACGGTCTGTTCTACGACCGCAAGCACCGCGACTGGGATGCGACGATCACCAAGATCATCGATAACCCGATCAGCATCCGGCAGGCGTTCTGGTCGCCCTACAAGAAATTCCTCCGCATGATCGAGGAACAGGTGGCGAAGCGCGCCGCGGCGGCGGACGCGCAGTCGACGGCGGCGCTGCAGACTGCAGCCACCACGGCGGCGGCGCCGGATCCAAAGGCACCGCCCGCGCCGCCGCCGGCGCTCCCCGCCAAGCGATTTGATGTCGGCACGATCGCGGCGTTGGGTGTCGGCCTCGGCGCAATCTCCACTGCCTTCGGCATGGTCTTCGGCAAGTTTGTCGATCTGCCAACCTGGCAGATCCCGCTGGTGCTGGCCGGTGTCATGCTTGCGATTTCGTTGCCCTCGATGGTGATCGCGTGGCTGAAGATTCGCCAACGCACGGTCGGTCCGCTGCACGAGGCCAATGGCTGGGCCCTCAACGGTCGGGTGAAAATCAACATTCCCTTCGGCACGGCGCTCACGGAGCGCGCGCTACTTCCTTCCAACGCGAAGCGGATGCTCGAG
>JANPIT010000771.1:0-4815 GCA_031425115.1 Opitutaceae bacterium
CCAGTTCATGGCCGTGCCGGACGTGAAGAGGAAGAAATCCTGCCCCCACCGGTCGAAGACGTAGCCCCAGGGATTGGGGATGTTCATCTGGATCGTGCGCTCCAGCATCCCGCGCTGCGGGCTGTAGCGAAAGAAGCCGCCGTCGACGCAGCGCACCGGGCCGTAAGGTGTCTCGACGTTGGAGTGGAGAAAGACGCCTTCGCACAGCATGAACGCGCCGCTGGGATCGGCCGTGTAGGCGCTGATGGCGTGGTGCGTGTCGTGCGTGTCGAAGCCACCGAGGATGATCTCGAAGCGGTCAGCCTTGTCGTCGCCATTGGTGTCGCGCAGGAGGACGAGATTCGGCTCCTGCGAAACGTAGACGCCCTCGGGCGCAAATTCGAAGCCGATGGGCAGGTAGAGCTTGTCCGCAAAGACCGTTTCCTTGTCGGCCTTGCCGTCGCCATCGGTGTCCTCGTAGATGAGGATCTTGTCGTTCGGCAGAGGATCACCCGGACGATAGGCCGGATAGGCGGGCATGACCGAAACCCAGAGCCGGCCCCGGTTGTCGAAGGAGAGCTGCATCGGATTCGCGAGATTGGGAAACTCCTTTTCGCTCGCGAAGAGCTCGACCTTGTAGCCCGGGGGAACGGTGAGCGCAGCGACGCCTTCATCGGCGGGCAGAATCTGCGTGCTGCCGTTCTTGATACTCGGAGTGTAGTTCGTCGGCACCGGCGGCAGGACGTGGGTCTGGCTGTCGTCGACGACGAGATCGGTCTTTCGGGCGCGAGCGACTTCGTGAATCACGGCGTCGCGCAGCGCGGTCATCTCGCGGGTCTTTTTGACCTCGTCGGGATAATTTTGCGGACCGTAGGGGGCGTAACGCCGGCCGTAGGCGTGCACGCCGTTCACGATATTGTAGTCGGCGTTCCAAAAATAATCTTTCTGCTTCACGGCGCCATGCACGAGGGCCGGATCGGCGCGCGAGACGCGGGCCTGTTCGCCGTAGAGTCCGGTCGCAAGGAGCTTGGCGACGTGTTGGTAGCCTTCGTCGTTGGGAATGAAGCCGCCGGTGGTAAGTGGCTCGCGCGCGGTGCGGTAGAGCGCCTGCGTCGGGTTGAAGAGATCGATGAAGGTGAGGCCGTGTTTCTTCGCGACTGCGGCGATGGCCTTGGTGTAGAGAGCGAGGTTCGCGTTTTCCTTCACGCCGTCGGGCAGGTCGCGCCTGGCGGACTGGTTCTCATAGGCGATCGGTGACACGAGCACGAGGCGCGGTGCGGCTTGGCCGTTGTAGGCTCTGCCCAAGGTGTGCTGCACCCACGCGTCCAACTCGGCTTCGAAATTCGCGACCTTGGCCGGGCCGTCGAAGGATTCGTTGTAGCCGAAAAACGCCACGAGGGTGTCGACCTGGAGGTGCGTGAGCCACTGGTCGGGCGTGGGAAAGAATCCCTGGCCCTTGTGCACGTTGAGTCCGGGATGGAATTTCTCGGCGCCGGGAAACGCCCACTGCGACGCGCGCGACGGATGCGGGCGGAAGCCGGGCGTGTCGCCGACGTGCCCCATGTTGCGAAAGAACAACGCGTGCTCCGGGTAGCGCAGGGCGAGCTCCGTCTCGATTCGGCTGTAGTAAACATCGCGCTCGGCGAGACCGTTCCCGATGAGCACGATGCGCTCGCCCTTGCTCGGCGGCGCGACGACTTGCGGGCGGCGCGCGGTCGCGGGGGCCGGCTCGGCCTTCATGGCGTGGGGCGCGTCGACTTTTTTCGCGGGCTGCGGAGCGCGAGCTTGTTTCTTGGCCGCCTGTTTGGCGGCGCCCTCGGGCTGCGTCGCGGCCAAGGCCTCGGGCGCAGGCTGGGCGGCGGGAACGGGAGCGGACACGGCCGCAGCTCCGGTCGCGGGCGCGGCGTTGGCGTTTGCCGCTTGTTTCGTTTTCCCCTTCGCATTGGCAGGGGCGGGCGGCGGCGAGCCCGGAGCGGGAATCGGACTTTCGAAGCCCGCGTAGGCGGAGGGCTTCACGGCCGCGATGTAGCGATTGTTGCCAAACGTGCTCGGCTTGTAGGTTCCGACGAGCGCGACGTTGAGGTCGGGCTTGATCGCGGCCTCCATGCCCAACGCCCAGAAGGTCGCGTTCACCATCATGCGACGGTAGCCCTCGTTGAGGAGATCCTCCGAGGCGCCGTAGAGCGAGGTGAAGACGCGGCCGACTTTGCCCGAAGTGCTCTTATAGCTGCGCGTCCACTCGGAGGGCATCGGCGGCTTGGTGGCATCGGCGGGCGAATCGGGTGTCATGCCGTTGAGCGGCTGGGCCATCGTGAGAATCTCACCGTCGGTGGGCTTGCCGACGTAGCCGCCCTCGTATGCCCAGATATTTTTCACGCCGCGCAAGATGGGATGGCCCGCGGCCGCCGGCACGATGTCGATGCGAGTGCCCTGCGTGTGATTTTGGCCGTAGTGGCCGATCCACGATTGGCCGAGCACCTGATGCCCGAACCCGCCGACGTAGTCGTCGCCCTTGTAGTCCCAACTGTATTTTTTGAACTCGCCGGTCGCAGGAATCCTGAACGCATGCGTCGCGGTGCGCAGCCCGATCACCGGCCCGCCCCGGTCGAGATACGCCGCGACATGCTTCATCTGCTCGGCGGGGAAATTCTGGAAACGCAGGAAGACCACGGCGAGGTCGGCGGTGGCGAGCGCCTCGAGGCCGGGTGAATTGGAATTGCCGGGGACGATCGTGCCGGTCTGCGCATCGACGTTGAACAGCACGGTGCATGTGAAGCCGTGGTGCTTCGCCAACACGCGGGCGAGCGCGGGCAGCGTTTCCTCCGAGCGATATTCATGATCGCCGGAGAGGAAGACGATATGCTTGCCCTTGCCCGGACCGGCGATGCCTTCGTAAACGAGCGAAGGCTCGGCGTGGACCGAGCAAGCCAGCCCGAGGGCGGCAAGGAGGGAGGCGGTGAGTTTTCTGATGGTCACGGTATTTTGGGAAAGGGGGTAAGGGGGTGGATTTGGAAAATGATGGGGTTGTTTAGCCCAACCCCGCGTATCACGACTTCGGGCTGGATCAGTCCAAAATGCCTTCGATTGCTTGGGCCGACGTCACGCCTTTGAGTTCTTGGTCGAGGCCCTGAAACTTGAAGCTCAGGCGTTCGTGGTCGATGCCCATCTGGTTGAGGATCGTCGCGTGCAGGCCACGCGGAGTCGCGTCGGGGGCACGGCGAGGGGTGTTGCGCGACCGGGGCGACGATTGCAAGGGCGCAGCGGTCGCGACCGCCAAGATTTCCGCAGCCCACGGGCACAGGAGGGCACCGCATGCTCGGCCTCACTCCGTGCGTGCCGCGGCGCGGACGGCGTCGGCATACCAACGCCACCCGGGCGAGGCCTCGGTGCCGTCGCCGCCGAAGTCATAGCGGTTGGTCGGGTAGCCGTGACCGGTGCCCTGAAGCCAGCGGACGTCGAAGAAGAACGTGTGGAACGCGGCGCGCGTGCGGGCGGCTTCAATCTCGCGTAGGAAGAGCGCCTTGTTCGCGGCCGTGTAGACGCCGGGCGTTTTCGGGAAGTCGGGCTTGGCGGAGTAGGCGCCGAATTGCTCGACGTTGACGATGGGCTTGCCGGTCACACCGGCGGCGACGAAGCGATCGAAGAGGGCGGCGCTGTCCTCGGGGCCGTTGGTGTCGAAGAGCAGCACGTCGACGCTGCGGGCGCGGCCGAGCACGATGTTCTTCGCGTGGTCGTAGCCGCCGGCGCCGACGAGACGCTGGGGGTCCTCGGCGTGGACGAGGTCGCAGAGCGCGATGAGCTTCGCGGGATCGCCGAGGTCGAAGATCGCGTTACTGTCCTTGTAGAGCGACGAGTTCTGCTCGTTGGCGAGATTGATGATCACGTTGCGATGCGGACGCAGCGCGCGGGTGGCGGTGCGGACCATGGCTTCGAACGCGGCAGCGGTTTTCGGAAAATCCGAGCGCTGATAGAAGATGCCGGCGATGACGATCATGCCACGGCGGTCGCAGGCCTCGATGATCTCGCGCATCCGCGCTTGATGCGCGGGGTCGAGGGCGGTGCCGTCAGCGGAGAAGGGGTTGGAGTAACCGCCGCTGGAGCCCTGGTAGAAGACGGCGACGGAATTGATCCCGTGGCGCTGGTAGTCGTCGAGTTGGGCGAGGAGGTGGCGGGTCGCGTCGGCGTTTTGGGAGGCGCTGGCAGTGCGGACCCCCCAGAGCTTGGTGGGTCGGCCGTCGACGAGGAGGCGGTCGGCGTCGCGCGTGAGCTCGGCGGCGGACGTGAGGGAAAAGCCGATACACGCGAGCACGAGGGCGACGGTGAGCGACGGCGAAGATTTCATGGCAGGAAGCTGTGAGGTTCGGGCGCGAAGGGGCGAGTCTGGTGTCCGGCGGCATGTCCCTGCGCTCACGCGCAGGGCCACGGCCATCGCGGCGTAAAGCCGCTCCCACCGTTCAGAACCGGAAGAAATTCGTCACCGTGACGAGCCGTGGCTCGGTGTAGCGGGGGTAGCGCGCGATGCGGCCCTGGTTGGTCACGTTGTTGAAGACGTTGTCGACATTGAGCTGGGCGGTCCAGCGGACGCGGCCGACCTTGGTCGTGTATTTGAAAAATGGACTCACGACAAGTTCGTCGGCGTTCTGGCGCTCCGGGATGATGAGCTGACCGGTGATGAAGAGACCGCCCGGATCGCGCACGCGGCCGTGCGCCCAGCGGAACGAGCTGCCGAGGGCAAAGCCGCGCAGCCGGCCTTCGCGAAACTCGTAGCGCGACACGAAACTGGCGCGGAGCTGGCGCGGCTGCTTGTCGTCGTCGTCCTGCTCGGCGATGAAATCG
>JANPIT010000772.1:0-5003 GCA_031425115.1 Opitutaceae bacterium
CGTGGCTCGAATACACCGCGGAAGGGCTCCGCGTGACGCTCGAGCGCGTGTGGCTGCGCGTGCAGGAGTTTGCCGCAAAATCGGGGAAAAAAAAAGACCGTGCTGCGACCGAAGCAGGAGCAAGTGCTGCACCTGCTCCGCGAGCAGCACGGTCTCGCCCCACGCGCCCTTTGGGAAGCGCTGGACGTCACCAAACAAGGCGCCGCCCACATCCTCGCTCCGTTGCTGAAGGCAAAACTTGTGAAGCGCATCGGCACGCGCAAAACCGGCCGTTACGTGTTAGCCTAGGCTGGCGCCGCACGAAAAGCCTCACGACGGTCACCCACCCCTCCCTATGCGTTTCTCTGCTTCACCTCTCGCTTTGGCCATAGCGGCCGCCTTCGCCGTGCTGTCCGCGCCCGCCCGCGCGGCCAACGAACCCGTCCCCGACTTCGCCTCGATCCGCAAGATCGACGCCCACTCCCACGTCTTCGAGGACCTGCCGGGCCTCAATGCGATGATGGACCGCATCAACGTCCGCACGATCAACGTCTGCGTGCCCGGCGGCGATGGCCACCTCGCGTTGATGGATCGCGTGGCCCGCGATCTGTATCAGAAACGCCCCGACCTCTATCCGTTCACCGCCACGTTCGATGTGACCGGTGTCAACGAGCCGGCCTACGCCGCGAAGGTCATCGCCTGGCTCGACGAAGCGTTTCGCAACGGCGCGGTGGCCGTGAAAATCTGGAAGGAGTTCGGCATGGAAGTGAAGACGCGCGACGGGAAATTCATGCTGCCCGACGATCCGATCCTTGACCCGATCTATGCGCACCTCGCCCGGCGCGGCAAACCCCTGCACGCCCATCTCGCCGAGCCGATCGACGCCTGGCTGCCGCTCGACAAGGACAGCAACCACTACAGCTATTACTCTCAAAATCCGCAGTGGCACCTTCACGGTAAACCCGAGTATCCGAGCCACGCCGCGATCATCGCCGCGCGCGACAACATCATGAAGAAACACCCGGCGCTGGTCGTCGTCGGCGCTCATCTCGGCAGCCTGGAACACGACCTCGCGGGCATCGCAGAGCGACTCGAACGCTTCCCGCGCTTCCATATCGAGGTCGCCGCCCGCACGCGCAATCTCGCCCGTCACCCGAGCGAGAAAGTTCGCGCACTCTTCTTAAAATATCCCGACCGGATCCTCTACGGTGTGGACGCGAGCTGGAAGCCGCACACCCGCGGCCAGGCGACGGAGCAACAGCGCGAAGGCCACATCAAGTCGATGGAGGTGCGTTATCGCTCCGACTTCGATTACTACGCCGGCAAGGGCGAGATGACCTACAACGGCCGCAAGACCGAGTCGCTGAATCTGCCCCGCCCGGTCCTGGAAAAATTCTATCACGCCAACGCGGAGCGGATCTTCAAACTCGAGGCCGCTTGGGCCAGTGCGCCCAAAGCGACGACGAAATAAGCACGTCAGTCTTCGCTTCGCCCACGTCGCGCCCCTCCGGAACGCGACCGCGTTACGGTGTCAGCAATCCCGTCATCACCGCCACCGCTTCCTGGCGCACCGTGAGCACGGCTCGCAGCTCGGTCTGGGCCTGCGCCAGCCGCGATTCGTTTTGCTGATACACCTCATGCACCCGCGCTAACCGCGCCTTGATCTCGGCATCCGGCAATTTGTCGCGCAACGCCGCGCGCAAGGCCGCCTGTTCCGTCGGCAGCGAGCTGTCGCGCCCGGCCGGCTTCTTTTTGTCACTTAGGGCCGCGGCCGCGCGACCCGTCGCCGCCCCACCCAGATTTCGCCGCAGCTCACCCACCCGCGTGATGCGCTCGGCGATCACCGCCCACTCCGCATCATCCGTGACTTCGAGCTGCTCCCGCAGTTTCGCCATGATTCGAGACTGCGCGTCGCCCGCTTCCACCCGTCCACCGCCTGTATCGGGTTTATCATCACGCTTGTTGGGCTTGCCCGCGAGCGCCTCCACGCCCCCCTCCCGCTTCAGTTCCTTTAGGTCCGGCTTGCCCGGCTTCGCCGCCGTCAGCTCCGTCGCCAGCATCGCCGTCAGAATGAAAAGCAGCAGGGGCCGAGAAACACCACAGGGGGAGGCGACAAAGTTCATGGGAAACGGGGTAGCGGGATATGACGAAGCCGACCGGCCCCGGCAAGCGCGGGCATGCGCCGAATTCCTTGAGCCTAGCGGGTGAGCTGTTTGACCAATTCCCAGACGCACACCGCTCCGAACGCCACCAGGCAAGTCGCCAACGCCACGTTGCCCTGCCAGCGGTTCGCCAGCGTTCCCATCCAGCCACGGCGGTTGTTCAGATAGAGCAACGTGCCCGCGAGGAACGGCATGAAGAAAGCGCCCGCGATCGAGAAGGTTACGACCACCGCAACCGGCTCCTTGAACCACAACAGCACGAGCGGCGGACCAGCGAGAAAGGTCAGCGCGGCACGGAAGACGCGCCGATCGTTCGCCGGGCCGGCCACGCGATGGGCGCCATTTCTTTCGGCCCACGCCCCGACTCCATCCACATAAACCTGAGGCACGCCCTGCCATACGCCGAGCATCGCGGTGAAAACCGTGCACCAGAAACCGAGGAGGAAAACCCAACGCGCCACCGGTCCACCCACCGTCTCAAGCCGCTCCGCAATACCCATTGCGATCCGCGCTCCACCGCTCGCCTCCGCCTGCACCCCGGCCGCGATCGCAATCAACGCGATGCCAAACAGCCCCGTGAAAATATATGCGAGCCGAAGGTCTCCCCGCACCGTCTGCAGCTTTTCCGCCCCGCGCCAGCCCGCCGCCCGCATCCAATATCCGTAGCAAATCACTGTAAGGCTGCCACCGATACCGCCGAGCAGCGCCAGCACCTGCGCGCCACCACCGGCCCCCGGCACGGTGGGCACCAGCAGTCCGCGCCCGACCGCCGCCCACGACGGTGCCGCCAACACCGCGCAGACCAGGACGCACGCCGCCATCAAAGCGACCAGCGCCTTCATCACTCGTTGGAACTGCGGGTAGCGGCCCGACGCGACGAGCACCGCGGCGATCATGGCATGCAACGCACCCCACACCGGCACCGACAGCGCTGGAAACAAACTCGCGGCCGCCAGCCCGCACGCGCTGCTCAGTGAGGCGCCCACCAAAAACGTCCAGAGCAGCAAATACGCTCCGAAATAAACCGACACCCAGCGCGGCAGCCGCGTTACCCACGCGCGCACGACCGTCTCGCCTGTCGCGAGCTGCCAGCGCGCCAATGCTTCGGTCAGCACAAACTTCAGCGCCACGGTGAACACCACCGCCCACAGCAAGGTGAGGCCAAACTTGATTCCGGTGACCGAGGCCACGACCACATCGCCCGCCCCGATCCCCGCCGCCGCCAGCACCAGCCCGGGACCAAGCGTGCGCAAGCGTTCGCGTAGGGCGGGGAACATTACGTGGTGTCGTAGTGGGCCGCTTCCTCGCGTGCAACGCCCGACCACAGTCCCCGTGGGGACGCGACGCCCTCGTCGCGTTTACGCTCGAACCAACCGCGGCGAGGGCGCCGCGGCTCCAGGGTTCAGGCGCACCCGTGGCTCGACGCGCCGCCCTTCTCCTCGCCAGCATCCGCTCATGCCCCACGACGCTCTCCTCCGCGATTGGCAGAAACTCTGCGCCGACATCGGTGAGCGCCGCGCTGGGACCGCCGGCGAGCGTCGTGCCGCCGACTACATCGCCGAAGCCTGGCGCGCCGGCGGCCTCAGCCAGGTCCGTCTCGAACCCTTTCCGTGCACCAGCATGGCCGATTTCCGGGCCGAAGTGCACGAACCCGCGAGCCGCGCTCGTTGGAAGCCCGTGGAGGCCGTGCCGCTCGTCGGCAGTCCTTCCACCGCTGGCCGCACCGCGATCGAGGGCGACCTCGTTTGGCTCGAGCTGCCCGAAGGCGGCCATCGGCTCCGCCCCGGCAGCTTGCGCGGAAAAATCCTCGCCCTCTTCGGTCCGTTGCCGACTGACGCCGCGCTGCACCAGCGACTCGTCCGCGCCGCGCCCGTGGCAGTCATCCATGTCGACGAACGCCTCCCCTTTGCCTGGGCGAAGAACGACGGCATGTATCCGTATTGGGTCCGCCGCTACGGTGTCCGCCCCACGCTGACCGTCCCCTACCTCGAGGCGTGGCGCTGGCGCCAGGAAAGCGTGGCGCGGTTGCGCGTCCGCGTGATCGCCAAGCCGGTGGCCGCCGAATCGCAAAACGTCATCGGCGAACTCACGGGCCGCGATCCGAAGCTGCCCGCGATCGTCGTATCCGCGCATCACGATACGCAGTGCAACAACGTGGGCGCCGACGACAACGCCTCCGGCGTCGTCGCGCTCCTCGCGCTCGCGCGCCAGTTCACGGCCGCGCGCCGCCGGCCGTTGCGCACCGTGCGTTTCATCTCCTTCGGCACCGAGGAGCAGCTCTCGGTCGGGTCCGACGCTTATGTGCGCCAGCATCCGGAAACCCGCCGCGACACCGCGCTGGTCGTCAACTTCGACAGCGTCGCGTCTCCCCTGGGCCACTTCGCACTCTGGGTCGCGGGCGCTCCCGCGCTCGAACAACACGCGACCCGGCGCCTCGTCGCCGGCGGCATTGATGTCGTGGTGCGGCGTGAGATCTGCCCGTTCTTCGACCATTTCCCGTTCAACCGCGTCGGCGTGCCGTCGCTCACGTTGATGCGCGAGAATTTCTCTGGAGGCCGCTGGCAACACCACAGCGCCCACGACAATCTCGCCAACATCTCGCCCTCCGAGCTCCAACGCCTGCTTGACGCGTGCGCGCCCCTGATTGGCGGGCTGGCGCAGGCCGCCAAACTACCGTTTCCCGCGGGCCTTCCTCCGGCCCAGCGAGCGGCCGCCCTCAAGCTCGGTCGAGACTTGCTCGGCGCTTGATCGAGCGATTGGCGCCGTCGGCGCTTGTCTGTCGCGGCACCGCCGCTAGCGTCCGCCGCAATCATGACCCCTCAAGCCATCGCCAAGCTCGTCGGCGTCGCCCTCCTCATCTTC
>JANPIT010000773.1:0-3008 GCA_031425115.1 Opitutaceae bacterium
GACGGAGGAGCGCACGGCACCGACCATGCGCTGTTGAAGTTTCTCCACTCCCGTCATCGCCCCGCGCACGCGCGCACGGCTGGCGGCGGGATCGGCCGTGATTTTTTCGAGCGTGGCGGCAAGACGAGCGCCGTCAGCCTCCTCGATATCGAAGAGCCAGTCGCCCAGCCCGATGTCGCGAAACATGTGGCCCTTGAACGTATCCGTCGGCTGCCGCACGTGCATCACTGGCGTGCCCGCCGCGAGGCTCATGATGAGCGAATGCGGTTCGATGCTGACGACACAGAGCGACTGCGCGTAAACCGACGCCGCCTCATCGGGCATCCAGTAGCGGTCGCGCCACACCACGGAGCGGCGCACCTCGGCCGGGAGTTTTTCGACGAGGTGCGTGCGCCCCAACTCCACCTGGTAAGTCATCTCGGCGCACACGAGCACCTTCAGGCCCGTCGCCTTCGTCCACGCCGTTATCATGTCGCGCAGCCGCGCGTGATCGGGCTCGGCGGTGCGGTCGTTGATCGCATCGCGCGTGCGTTCGCTCTCGTTGCGCGCGCCCGTCGGCGAGTAGCGGCGATCCTCCTTCATGCGGTGATACGGCGTGTAACGCAGCCGCGGGATCACGCAGACAAACTTTCCCCGCTCCAGTCCGTTCGCGCGGAGAAACTCACCCGCCTTCACGTCGTCGCGCAGATCGAAACCGAAGACCGTATCGGGGCCAAACTCCACGACGCCCGCCTTCACCCCAGCGCGCCGCGCGTAGTCCCGCGAGAGCGTGTCGCGCAAAAATAAAAACGCCGCGCCGTCCACCAGCGCCCGCAATCCGGGCTCGATGCGATCCGCCGGCAGTTTCTCCATCTGCGCCCGCAACTCCGCGAGCGTGCCGCCTTCCGAGGAACGATCGGAGCCGATGCCCGACACAAAATCAAACGTGATCCCCAACACGCCGTAGGGTTTGCCCGTGAGTTTTTTCCACGCCGCGAAATCCGCCGACGCCGAGAAGTGCGCCGCCGAGGCATGCACCGCGATGTCGCACTCCGCAAACGCCCGCGCCAGCGCCGGCGTCGACGGCTGGCCCGCCTTGTCGATCACGCCCTCCACGAACCGCACGCGCGGAAACGCCTTCACGATCAGTTCCCGCGCGCCGAACTCCAAGTCGCGCGGCCACAGCGTCAGCTCCGCTTCCGGGAAATGCCGCTGCAGCAGCGCCAGCGCGCCCGGCGTGTGCGCGATGTCCCCGATGTTCACGCTCTGCCACGCCGAGCGCACGAGCACCCGCGCCGGGCGCGCCGTGGCGGCGAAGACGGGACGCGTCGCGAAGGCCGCGGCCGAGCCGGCGGCGAGGTGCAGGAAGTGGCGGCGTTGCATCGATGAAGCGTGGGAGCGGCGCTCAGAACTCGAGATTGGTGGTAAAGCGCCACGTCATCGGCGGCTGCGGCACGGTTCGGAAGGGGCGCTTCACGCCGGTCTCCCAACTGTAGCGGACAATGAGCGCATCGCGGTCGTCGAAGAGGTTGTAGACATTTACCTGGAAGCTGACCTTGCGGTCGCGGCGCAGCCCGCGGAGCGCATAACCGGCCACCGCATCGGCGCGCCAATACGAGGGCGACCACACCTCGTTGTCAGCCGGGTCGAGGCCGGTGAAGAGCTTGCTCTGGTAGTTGAGGCCGCCGCCGACATACGCGCCGCGCAGCCAGCCGGAGGCGAAGGTGTAGCGGGTGAAAAAATTCACTTTGTGCCGGCGCGTGCCGAGCTTCGTGCCGCCGTCGTTCTCGGTGTATTCGTTGAGGCCGTTGTTGGTGGTGAGGTAGAAATTGACCTCCTCCGCGATCGTGCGCGCTGCGCTGGTGACGACCCCGGCGGTGTTCAGGCCCGCGAGGAAAGCGACATTCTGCCGGTGCCACGCGAGCCACTCAGGGAAGAGGTTTTCCTCTTTCGCCTCGGTATAGGAATAGTTCGCCTGAAAGCGCCAGGCCTTCGTGGCGTTGGCGGTGAGCTGCAACTCGACGCCTTCGGACTTGTGGTCGAAGCGGCCCTGGCTGCCGGTGCGCACGCGGGCATCACGCTCGTCGGCGCTGATGCGGCCGGCCGTGCGCAGCGCGTCCATGATGCGGACGTTGGCGTCCACGGCCGGCGACGGCGGCGTGGTGGTCTGGCCTTCGCCGGCTGTCGTGTAGTAGGTCGCGCGGGCGTAGAGCGCGCCGCCGAGCAGGTCGAACGCGAGGCCGAAGTCGCGACCCGTGCCGCGGGGCGGTTCGACCGGGATGGGGTTGCCCGGCGTGCCGTCGTCGGGCAGTCGCGTGGCGCCGCGCGCCGGGAGCGCGATATTGTTCGCCTGATTGTAGAAGGCGGAGAGCCACTTGGTGGCGTGCCACACCACGCCGGCGGTCTCGTTGCGGCCGACGTTGCTGGCGGTGAACGGCCGTTGCGCGGGATCGGCGGTGGCGGGATCGCGGGCGACGATCCACTCGCCGGTGCGGGCGTCGCGGCGCCGGCCGATGGTGCGCTCGTCGAGCTCGTCGCGACGCAGGCCGGCGGCGAAAATCAGCCGGCCGCCGAAGTAGCGCGCCTGCCCCGCGATCATGCCGGCTTGCTGGGTGGTATAGACTTCGCGCGGCGAACTGCCGCTGCTCGGAAACCACGCGGAGGAAAGCGTGCGGTTGGTGATGGGGTCGCGGACATTGTTGAACAACCCGTCGCGGCCGGGGCCGTTGAGCTGGTAGGTCGCCCAGTCTCCTTCGATCGGATACGTGCGGCGGTAGGCGATGTTGGCGGTGTTCTCCGGCTGACTGTTGAACGCGGGCAGGCCGCTCGCGGCGTCGGTCCACATCTCCCGGTAGGTGGCGGAGCTGGTGAAGCTCTTCTCGTATTCGAGGAGCGTGGCGACGCGGTAGTTGCCCCACTTCTTCGCGTCGTGCTCCGTGGAGAACATCGCGCGGCCGGTGTCGGTGGCCTCACGGCTGTAGATGCGCTGCCAGCCGCCCTCGAGGTAGAGCCGGCCGGCGAAGGGATTG
>JANPIT010000774.1:0-2902 GCA_031425115.1 Opitutaceae bacterium
GTCAAGCCGCTCCACCTTACCAACCGCCGCATCCATCCTTTAACTTGTCCGCCGCGAGCGAACGTGAACCATCGCCGTCCCATGCGCCGTTTGTTTCCCCTCCGTCTTGTCACTCTAGTCTCCACGATGGTCGGTCTGACCGCGGCGGTGCTCGCAGCCGACGCGCCAAAAAAGAAAGCCGGTGGCGGCCGCGCGCAGCAGGCCCGCACTGCGCCCGGCCAGTGGTGGCGGGAGATCGATACGGGTCCTTTTATTTCGGATACGTTCCTCGATCAGGCGGACAACGTCGCCGCGTTGAAGGGCGTCGCGATCAAGCTCGGCGCCGCTCGCGATGTCTCGGTCTTGTTCGACACCGAATTGCTCGCGTGGCGGGCGGGCTTCGATGGCGTGGTGCTGCTCAACGGCACCGCGTGGGACGGCAGCCACGGGGGCAATTCTCGTTATCCGGAGGGCGAGGGTATTTTCTATTTTCAAAATCCCGCGGGACTCGGTGTCGCGGTGAACGGCGATTGGAGCGATCCGCGCGTGACGAAGGCCGGTCCGCTGCCCCCCGCACGGGGGCGTTACCGCGGGTTGTATCGTCACGGTAATCAGGTGGTGGTGCACTACACGATCGGCGGCGTGCCCGCGCTTGAGCTGGCGGCGGTTGAGACGGTCGGCGGCGTGCGCGCGATCACGCGCACGGTAAACCTCGCGGGCACGCCGGATGCCGCGCTGGAAATGCTCGCGTGCGACAAGGCGACGGGCGGGCTCAAGGCCGGGGCACACCTGTATGTCACGGGCGTGTCGGGAGCGGGTGTGACGCTCGAAACGAAGGGCGAAGGGCGCAAGGCCGTGGCCATCGCGCGCGGCACGCCGGCGGTGCGATTCAAGATCGTTTACGCCGAGCGCGCGCTCACCCCGGAGCAACTCGCGCAGATGGGCGCGCCCGTCGATCTCATGCCGCTCACGCGCGGCGGCCCCGGGCTGTATGCGCAGAGCTTTGCGGTGAAGGGCGAGCTCGATGCCGAGGCGGCGAAGAAGAGCTATGCGGTCGATGTCATTCCGTTGCCGACGGAGAATCCGTGGAAGTCACCACCGCGGTTTGGCGGCTTCGATTTTTTCCCCGAGGGCAAACGGATAGCCGCCTCGACGTGGAATGGCGACGTTTGGATTGCCGACGGCATCGACGGCGATTTGTCGCGGGTGACGTGGCGGCGCTTTGCCAGCGGGATGTATCAGACGCTTGGACTCAAGATCGTCGACGGCGTGATCTACACTCAAGGCCGCGACCAGATCACGCGGCTGCGTGATCTGAACGGTGACGGTGAGGCGGACCACTATGAGTGTTTTAACAACGACGTGCAGATCACGCCCGGTTTCCACGAATTCAGCTTCGACCTGCAGACGGATGCGGCGGGGAATTTCTATTTCAGCAAGGCGATGCCGGTGAACCAGGGCGGGCGCGGGTTTGCACCGTGGACGCCGCACAACGGCACCGTGATGAAAGTGAGCAAGGATGGCGCGACGCTCGAGGTCGTGGCGTCGGGACTGCGCGCGCCGGGTGGCGTTGGCGTGAGCCCGGATGGCGTGGTGACCACAGGCGAGAACGAAGGCTCGTGGGTGCCGGCGTGCAAGATCTCGTGGACACCGCCGGGGAAGCTGACGTTCAACGGCGTGGTGCCGGGAAAGTGGGAGAATCGCGGCACGTGGATGGGGCCGCTGCCCGGGGCCCCGACCGACTATGACCGGCCGCTGTGCTGGATTCCGTATTACGTCGACAACTCGAGCGGCAGCCAGACCTGGGTGCCGGAGACTACGGCGTGGGATCCGCGCCATGCGGGCGAAATGCTTCACCTCTCGTATGGGAAATCGTCGATCTTCCGCGTGCTGCGCGAAGAGGTAAACGGCGTGACCCAGGGCGGCGTTTATCGGTTGCCGATCGATGTGAGTGCGGCAGTGATGCGCGCGCGGTTTCATCCGCAGCACGGCCAGCTCTATGTGATTGGATTCCGCGGCTGGCAGACGAATGGGCGCGATGCGTTTCAACGCGTGCGTTACACCGGCGTGACGACGGCGTTGCCGGTCGGGCTCAACGCTCATGCGAACGGCTTGGTGGTGCGTTTCTCCGCGGCGCTCGACCCGAAGACGGCCGAAGATCCGTCGCGCTACTCGATCAGCAAATGGAATTACGTCTGGGGGCCGCAATACGGCTCCGGTCGTTTTTCAATTGATCAGCGCGATGCGGCGGCGGAGACGAAGGCGCTGACGATTGGATCGAAGGGCGCGCACAACCTGATCGACACGGTGCAGGTTGCCGCGGCGAAGCTGCTCGATGACGGCCGCTCCGTGTTTCTCTATCTGCCGAAAATGACAGCGGCGATGCAGATGGAGCTGAAGCTCGATCTGGTGGATGCGAAGGGCGGAGCGGTGCGCGAGACGATTTATCACACGGTGCACGAGCGGGCGCCGGATTTCAAAATCCCCGGCGTGCGCTGGGAGGACATTAAAATCGCGGAGTCGAAACCCGCGGGCGAGCCGGGGCTCGCGCTTAGTTTCAATGCGGAGATCACCGACACGGTGCGCGTCGATCAACTCGCGCTCACGGTGCCAGAGGGCGCGTCGCCGTCGGTCTTTATCACGCCGCGAGCGGGTGCGTTTGGCGCGGCGTTTCAGGGTTCGATCGTGGTGGCGGAGCGGGACGATTACACGTTTTCGCTCGAGGGCATCGGTGAAGTGTCGCTCGTGATCGACGGCAAGACCATCGTGAGCGGCGCGCTGCCCCTGAAGGCGAAAGTGCCGGTGACGCTGGCGAAGGGTGCGCACGCGATCTTCTGCAGTTACCGCAGCGCGCCGACCGGCGAAGCGCGGGTGCGGCTGATGTGGAGCAGCCCGCAGTTCCGCACCGAGCCGGTGCCCGCGT
>JANPIT010000775.1:0-8702 GCA_031425115.1 Opitutaceae bacterium
TGTAGAGGTGGATTTGCGGGTGGTTGAAATTCATGTAGCCCGCGTCGAGCAGCGGCATCGCGCCCATCAAGACGATCGTCGCGACTCCGCGCACCGCGAGAAAGTCCGGCACGCATTTGAAGGCGAGGACGGCCACGATCAGGAAGCCGATGGCGAGGTAAGTGCGATACTCGCCGAAGTCCGCCGGCGACAAGTGCCAGATCGCGTAGAGAAACCACGCCGCGCCGACTCCAAAAAATAGATACGCGGCCGCGGTGGAGCGCGGAAACGATTTCAGCACCGCGGCGTAACCGCTGGAATTCAGCAGCAGCGGAATGCCCAGGGCGAGGAGGAGGAGGGCGGGGATGAGGGTGGCGACGGTGAGGGACATGGTAATCTTTCTCTTTCCTCTTTCTCTTACTCTTTCTCCCGTTCGGACGAACTGTCGCCATAAGGAGCTTGTTCGCTATCTGAGACTTCACCGGAAAAATGAGCAATCAGCCCGGCGGTCATTGAGACGACCTCAATCAAGATCGTTTTTCCTGCTTCGGCTTGCTCCAGAGTGATTTGCTGGCGAGCGACCAATACGTCGAGGCACGCCGCGCATTCTACGCCTGAGCCTCTGGCCGTGTCGAAATACCGACAACGATCGGGGCGCGACCGTTTGCCATTACCTTCGGCCAGATTCAGGACGACACTGGTCGACGCGCGATCGAGTTGGTCCCGCGCCGCGAGTTTGGCTGGGAGTTCTTCGATAATCGGTCCGGCCCACGATACGAAACGGAGAGCCTCTTGATACGCTTTGAGCCGTTCGTGATCGAATTGAGGACGCATGGTGAGCGCGAGAGCCGGGAGAAAGATAAAGAGAAAGAGGAAAGAGAAAGATTAGGAATCCTCAACCCCCGCCAACACCAGCTCCCCATACAGCGTGCTCACCGTCGCCCGTTCAATCCGCAGTGGCACGAGCTGACCCACGAGGCGCGCGTCGGCTTCGAACACGCACACGCGGTTGCCGCGCGTGCGACCGGTGAAGCGCTCGCCGCTTTTGTCGCGGCCCTCCACCAGCACCTCCTCCACCGTTCCCACCAGCGCGGCCGTCCGGCGCAGCGAGTTTTGTTGCAGCAGCTCGAGGAGGATTTGATTGCGCGATTCCTTCACCGCGTCGGGCACCTGGTCCCCCAGCACTGCCGCGGGCGTCCCGGTGCGGATCGAGTATTTGAACACGTAAGCCATGTCGTAGTTGCACGCGGCGAAGAGCGCGCGTGTCTCCTCGAAATCCTCGTCCGTCTCGCCCGGGAAGCCCACGATGACGTCGGTGGAGAAATACATGGTGGGCTCCACCGCGCGCAGCGCCTGGACGATCTCCAAATAACGCTCGCGCGTGTAGGGCCGGTTCATCGCGCGCAGGATCCGGTTGCTGCCGCTTTGCATCGGCAGATGCACGTAGCCGCAGAGTTTCGGCAGGCGGCCATACGCGGCGACGAGGTCTTCTTTGAAGCCGCGCGGGTGCGGTGAGGTAAAGCGGATGCGCTCGATGCCGTCGATCGCGTGCACGCGTTCGAGGAGTTGCACAAACGGGGTGATGCCGCCGGTGTGCACGTAGTCGCGCCGGCCATAACTCGTGACGATCTGACCGAGGAGCGTGATCTCGCGGACGCCGCGCGCGACGAGCGCCTGGCATTCGGTCACGATATCCTCCATCGGCCGCGAGCGTTCGTCGCCGCGGGTCTTCGGCACGATGCAGAACGCGCAATCCATGTTGCAGCCCTGCTGAATGGAAACGAACGCGCTGACTTGTTGTTCCAGCTCTCCCGCTGCGTCCGTCTCCGGGCCCAAGTGATCCTTGATCGTGTTCTGCGAACCGGCCTCCTCGCCGATATCGACGATGGTCGCTCCAATCGGCACGCCGGCCTCACGAGCGGCGCGAAGATTGTCGAGGTAGCCGGGGACTTGATGAAATTTCTGCGTGCCGACAATCAGGTCGACGTCGGGCAGTTGCTCGAGGAGTGAGGCGCCGCGGTTCTGCGCCATGCAGCCGAGGATCCCGATGACGAAATCGGGCTGCTTCTTTTTGCGCTGCTGAAGGTAGCCCGCCTTGCCGATCGCCTTTTGCTCCGCGGCGTCGCGCACGCTGCAGGTGTTCAAAAGGAGGATGTCGCAGGCGTTTTCATCGGCGACGATCCGGTAACCCCGCGCGCGCAACATCGCCGCGACAGCCTCGCTGTCGCGCTCGTTCATCTGGCACCCGTAGGTTTTGATGTGGACTCGATTCACTGGTGTGCGGCTCGCCCCGCCGAAAGCGGGTTCAAATTGGGAAGGTTGTAGGTAGCCGGCGCGCTGCAGGGGTCAACGCGGTAAACCGGCCGAAGTCGAACGGACTGGTGATCTGTTTGGACGAGTTTCTTCGCGTTGTGAGTGTTCGACTTGTGCGGACTGCCTTTCCTGTTACCACCTCCAGTTCCAGCCCCTGCCCCTATGAAGACCCTCTGTGTTCGTCTTGGCCTACTGCTGCTTGCAGTGGCCCTCTTGCTCGTCCTCGCAACCTCCATTCGGCCCCGACCCACTGTAGCGCCTTCGGCGCGGGTCAGCGCCCAAGCGCATCAACCAGCTGAGTCGGGGCGACCGACTGCCGTCTCCGCACCCATCGAGCGAGCTCCCGCGCCTACCGCGGCCGCCGCTGCCCCGTCGCCGGCCCGCGTCAATGCCATCCGTGATGAGGCGCTTTCGCAAACGGCGGCGTTCAACGATTGGCTTGTTACGTGGCGCCGTGCGGATGCGGGTTCGCAACCTGCGCTCGCCTCGACCGGGCGCGATCTCGCGGTCGCCCGACGTTCTGCCCTGAAAGCGCTGATTCCGGTCGATGCGCGGCTCGCCCTTGAACTCGCCGTGCCGGTCGGCCTCCGCGCCGAGCTTCCCGCCGACGTGCAAGCGCAACTGGAGCGCCGCGTGGACCAGCGCGGCAATCTCGAAGCCACGATCGCCTGCTTTGGCCCCACCACTTTGTTCAACCGCACGGCGGTCGTCGCGGGAGAGTTCCTCGAGACCCACGTATTCGGCCGCCGGGATTCGCAAACGACGAAATTCGGCCTGCCGCTGCACGGCATCGCCATCGACAACGTTCTCGCGCTGGGCGAATCGCCTTTTCGTATCCTCGATGACGGCGAGAAAACCGCGCGCGACCTGCCCATCGATTCCACTGCCATCGCTATTGGCGAAGACGTGGTGGTGCTTTCGAGCCCCGCCGATCTCGAGCAGCTTTCGCGCGATTTGATTACGGCGGAGTCTAAAGTCGGTCCCCACGTGCAGACGTCCAATACCGGCTCTTCCTCCCCTGGTCCCATCGATCCCGCCTCCGGCACCCCGCCCACGGCCGCCACCACTCCTTGGATCCTCGGCGCGAAACGGGTGCTGTGGGTGCAGGTGGATTTCTCCGACGATACCGGCGGCGTCGCCACGCCCGAGCAGATCGCCGTTACGAATACGCAGGTGAGCGACTTCTACGCCGCCAACTCGCAGGGCAAGACGACGATGGCCTTCACTGTCCTCCCGGTCGTCCTGCGGCTGCCGCGCGATAAGGGCGTCTATAACGCGTCCAGCGCCACCGTCACGATGCTTCAATCCGACGCCGCCATCCTCGCCAAGGCTTACGATGCTGCCAACGGCGCCGCGGGCACCTACGACCCCGATCGCTACGATCGTTGGATTGTCCTCTTCAAGCGGGTGCCCGCCTACACCTTTGGCGGTCAGGCCCAGCTCACCGGCCCGCAAGTCCGGATGAACGGCACCATCTCCCCGACGACGACTGCCCACGAGCTGGGGCACACGCAAGGCCTGCGCCACGCGCACTACTGGCTCCCTTCCGGCACTTCCGGTGCGGGCGCCGGTGCGCACGTCGAATATGGCGACGTCTTCGACAACATGGGCGGCGGCAATGCGATTACCGGTCACTTTGGTGCGGCGCAAAAAAACCAGCTCGGCTATCTCGATAGCACCACGGTCACCACCGTCACAGAGTCGGGAACGTATCGGCTTTCCCGACACGACCACGCCGACGCCACGGGTGCGCGAGGGCTCAAACTTACGCCGGCGGGGCAGGCCTACGACTATTGGATCGACCACCGCCGGGCCGGCCCGCCCTCGTTCAACAACGCCCAGCTCGACCGTTTGCGCAACGGTGTGGTGATTCGCTGGGGGCAAGGACGAGCCCCTTCCACGACTTCGGGCCCGGGCACCTATCTCGTCGATGCCACGCCGGGCTCGGCTGGCGGCGCCAACGACGCACCGCTGCGCACGGGCGAGACCTTTGTCGATGCGGACGCCGGCGTGACCATCAAGCCGCTCGCCGTCGGCGGCACTGCGCCGAACGAATACATCGACGTGCAGATCGGGCTGGGCGCATTCGACGGTAATCGTAATCCCGTGCTCCAAGCAGCGCTGCCCCCTGGCACCCTCCGGGCGCGCACAAATCTCATTTTTACCGCCAGCGCCACCGACCCGGATCGCGATCCCATTTATTTTCGTTGGGACTTCGGTGATCGGCAGATCAATCCGTCGCTCGACAATATCACCCGGCGCTTTGCCAAAGGCGGCACTTACTCCCTCCGCGTCTCGGCGCACGACGGGAGGGGCGGTATCGCCGCCCAGACCATCGAACTCAATGTGGCCGATCCACTCCTCGCCTGGACCCAACGCGGAGCAGGCGTCACCACGGCAGTCCTCAATGCCGCTCTCTTCGCGGGGGGAAAATTCGTCGCGGCGGGTGATGCCAGCACAGTGCTCCACTCGACCGACGGAATCGCCTGGTCTCCTGGCACAGCACCGGAAGGGCTGAACTTTCGAGGGCTTTCCCATAACGGCGCGCGCTATGTCGCGGTCGCATCGCGGACCACCGCGCCACGTGGAGGCGCCGTGTTTTCGGACGATGGCATCACCTGGACTGCCGCCACGCTTCCTTCCGACGCGGGCCAAATCTACGCGGTCACCTTCGGAGGCGGACGCTTTGTCGCAGTGGGCGAACTCGGCCGGATCTACTCGTCGACGGACGGGGCCGCCTGGACCTCGGTCGCTTCGCCCGTGACGAACAGTCTCCGCGCGGTGGCGCATGCCGATGGACTGTTCCTCGTGGCCGGGGACAGCGGGCGCCTGCTGGCGTCGGCGGACGGCCTGGAGTGGGCCAATCGCTCGGTGGCCACGGCCAACCAGCTCTTGAATATCGTGCGCCACGAGGGCGTGTGGCACGCCTTCAGCGCCACCGCTGAATGTTTTCTCTCTCCTGACGGCAACGCGTGGACTCGCATCGCCACCACCGGCCGGCCCAACCCCGTCTCGCGGTTTATTTCAACCGGTGGAGTTTTGTTTGGCCCCTCAACCGCCGGCAGCATCGCTTTTACCGAGGATCCAAAGTCGTGGACCACGCATCAGATGGAGGCCGCCGCAGCCACCAACTTTAACGGCACCGCCGAAGGCAAAGGCCTCCTCATCGTCGTCGGCTCCCGCGGGTTGATTTATTCGGCAGCCGCCCCTGCGCCGACCAGTGGAGGCTTGGCGGCGCCCACGCTTCGCATCGAGGCCGACTCGCTGAAAGTCGCGGCGGGCAAGAAGAACGTCCTCGCCGCCAGCGGCACTGGCTTCACCAAACTCGAGCTCTACGCCAACGGCACCAAAGTCAGCGAGCTCAACGGCACGGCGGGCGCGTTGGAATGGACTCCCCGCAACATCGGCAACTACTCACTGGTCGTGCGCGGCGTTGACTCCACTGGCGCAAGCTTTGTCTCCGCGCCTGTCGCGGCCGTTGCCGGTTTGCCTCGGTGGACCTGGTCGAACGCGACTCCGATCGGCGCCGATCTCCAAACCGCGGTCCGCGTCGGCGATAAATGGTGGGTCATCGGACGTGCGGGGGCCTTCATTACCGTCGACGGAAATGGCACCGTCACGCCCGTGGATTTTCCCACCTCCCAACACCTCAACGCGATCGCCTACGCCAACGGGCGGTTCATCGTCACCAGCTCGTTGATCGATGCCGGCTCGAAGGAGGAAATCGGATCCCTCTGGACTTCCACCGATGGGTATTCCTGGACGCCGCTGCTCACGACGATCTTCGATAACTTCACCGTGAACTTTGCCTCTCACAACGGCGACCGTTGGCTCGTGGGCACCAACAACGGATTTTTTCTCACCTCCATCGATGGTCTCGTTTGGACCCGACAGGTGAGCGGTGTGACCACTTCTCTTCGCCACGCGGTGTTCGGGAGCAATCAGTGGGTCGCCGTAGGCGCGGGCGGGCGAATCCTCACCTCGCCCAATGGCGTCACGTGGACCTCCCGCACGAGCGGCACCACGAACGACTTCTGGAGTGTGGCTTACCAGGATGGCACTTTTGTCGCCGTTGGCTTGGCCGGCACGATCGTGCGCTCGACCGACGGCATCACGTGGACGCGCCCAACCTCGGGCATCACCAGCGGTCTATTCAGTGTCACGGCTTGGAACGGCGCCTTCACCGCCGTGGGCAATTCCGGCGTGGTGCTCCAATCGCCCGACGGGAATGCCTGGACGCCTGTTTCCGCCGAAGGAAAATTCAGCGACTTCTTCGGCATCGTGGGCCACGGACAAGAGGGCATCATGGTCGGGCGTGCCGGTGAGATTTATCTCACCAGCAACGGTCACCCCGGCTGGCGCCGCGTTACCCAAGGCACCGCCGAAACGCGCCAGGGCGTCATCTATGCGGGCGGGCGCTTTGTCTCCGTCGGCAGCGCCACCGATCCTGTCACTCGCGCCACCATCGTCCCGATCACGACCTCGCGCGATGGCATCAACTGGACGCGTGCGGCGGCACTCGCCGGTTTCAACACGATCAACGATGTCATCTACGGACAACAAGTGTATGCGGCAGCCGCCGATGCCGGCCGCATCTTCACTTCATCGGATGCCACCACGTGGACTCAACGCACCAGTGGCACGGCTCAACAATTGCACGCCATCGCGGCGAGTCCCACGCTCTTTGTCGCGGCGGGCGCCGGAGGCGTGATCACCACCTCCACCGATGCGACCACGTGGGCCACCCGCACCAGTGGCACCACCAACATCCTGCGCTCAGCCGTATATGGGAACGGACGCTTTGTTGTCGTCGGTGATGCCGGCACGGTTTTGACCGGCACGGACGGCACCACCTGGACGGCCGTCACAAGCGGCGTCACCTTACCGTTGCTCGCGGTTGGCTGGTGGGAAAATGTTGGATTCATCGCCGTGGGTAACACCGGCACGATGATTTCTTCGAATGACGGCATCACGTGGCAACAGGTCGAGACCGGTGTCTCCGACACGCTCACGGCGATTGCCAACACGCCCATCGGGCTCGTCGCCGCCGGTGGCACCAACGGCACGCTGATTGTCTCGCTCGACGGCGCGAGCTGGTCGATCGCGACCCTGCCGGCCGACCACACGATTCGAGGCCTCGCGGCCAGCTCCACGGCGATCGTCGCGGTGGGCGACAGCGGAAACACCCTCGCGTTCGAGGTGGTGGACACCCGACCTGCGCCCGTGATTACCACGCCGCCCGTTTCTCAATCCATCGGCGCCGGCGCCAATGTCACGCTTACGGTGAACGCGCAAAACGCTTCCGGCGCAGTCTTCCAATGGTTGAAGGACGGCGTGCCAATTGTCGGCGCCAACACACCGACGCTCACGATCGCCAAAGTGTCTGCCGCTCAGACCGGCGCCTACACCGTCGCGGTGAGCAGCCCGACAGGCAGCGTCACAAGCGTGCCGGCCATGCTTACCTTCGGAGCCGCGGCCGATCCTGGCCGACTGATCAATCTATCGATCCGGACGGATCTCACCTCAGCCGCCGATACGTTTACCTTTGGTGTGGTGGTGGGCGGCGCTGGCACAACCGGGAGCAAACCGCTGCTCGTGCGGGCGGCGGGCCCGTCGCTGGCTGCTTTCGGCGTGACCGGCACTCTCCAGGATCCAAAGCTCGAGTTCTTCACCGGCAACGTGAAGGTGGGCGAAAACGACAATTGGGGCGGGTCTGACGCCCTCCGCATCACCATGGCGGAAGTCGGCGCGTTTCCCTACGCCGCGACCACCTCACGCGACGCCGCCATCGCGCTGCCCAGCCTCGCCAGCGGCGCCAACTCCGCCAGGATTTCCGGCACCGGCGCCGGCGTCGTCCTCGCGGAACTCTACGACGCTACGCCAACCGGAAGCTTCGTCACCACGACTCCCCGGCTCGTAAACGTGTCCGTGCTGAAACATCTCGGCACCGGCGTCACGGCCGGTTTCGTCATCGGCGGCTCCACTCCGCGTAGTGTCCTGATCCGGGCGATCGGGCCCACGCTCGGCACCGCCTTCGGCTTGTCCAATGTCGTCGCCGATCCGCGGCTCGCCCTCTTCTCCGGCTCCACCCAGATCGGGAGCAACGACAACTGGGGCGGCACGAGCGCCTTGACGGCCGCCTTTGCCCAACTCGCAGCGTTCGCGCTCCCGAGCGATTCACGCGACGCGGCCCTGTTGGTGGAGCTGCGGCCCGGCAACTACACGGTGCAAGTTTCGGGCGTCGCTGCGACGACGGGCGTGGCGCTCGTCGAAATCTACGAAGTGCCGTAGCCGGACGCGCTCCGCGGTCAGTTCCGGTCTTGGAATCTCACCCCCGGTCGGAAGGTAGGGCCGCGACCTCCGGGCGCGCCGCTCGTGGACTGCGCATTCAAAATGCCGCGCCCGGAGGT
>JANPIT010000776.1:0-1705 GCA_031425115.1 Opitutaceae bacterium
GTTTTCCGAGCTGGCGGCTGATCACATGCGTGCCGGGCTCGACCCAGATCACAGCTTCGGCGCGCGCGATCAGACCGCGCAGCGCCGCGAGTGCATCGGGCGCGAGTTCGTTCAACACGTGACTGATCAAGAGCAGGCCAACCGGAGCATCGCTCGCCAGCAGGCCGGGCGTGGCCTGAGCCACCCGAAGCGCGGGGAAGGCGCTTTGCGCGGCTTTTCCCGCGTAGTCGGAAGCGAGCGGGGAGTGGTCCCAGACGGTGAGCGATTCCACCGCCTCGGCGCCAAGAAATGAAATCACCCGGCGCGCGGCCACGCCGCTGCCGCAGCCCCAGTCGAAGATGTGACGACAACCGGGACCGCCGCGCCACCCGCGCAGGCGCAGTTCGCGGAGAACGTGATCCCACTTCCAGCCGATCCGTTCGCCGTAGGTGAGGTCGTAACTCGCGAGATCGTCAGGAGTTTCCCAATACGGGCCCGCCATGGCGGTGCCACGGAGGAATTTTTCGCGAAGTCGGTCGAGGGCTTTCCAATCGAGCTCGGTCCATGTCATCTCACTTGATCCGAATCGTCTCGCCGGCCGGGAGCGAGCCTCCATTCACCGTCGGATTGAGCCGTTGCAAATCGGGCACGGTCACGCCGGTGCGCTCGGCGACCTTCTGCCAGGTGTCGCCGCCTTGCACCACATACGTGGGAGAAACGGGCTCGCGACCGGTGGGTGGTAACGCCTCTTGCAGCGGTGGCATCGCTGGCGCCACCCGCGGTGCATCGGTCGGCGCGACCGGTGCGGCCGCGGCGACTGCGGTGACGGGGTTTGCCGCAGCGGCGGCAGCGGGATTGGCGGCGAGCGCGCCGGTCGGAGCCGGTCGAGGCGCGGGCGGGTTGCTGGACGCGGTAGGAGCTGCCGGTGCGGTCGGAGGAGTGGGCGCCTGCGCGAGGCCGGTGGAGAAATCGATGGCAACGTTGGTGCCGTCGGTCGTTGTCACACTCACGGCCGTGACGTCGGGCGTGAAGTTGAGCGTGCTGTAATTCTCGCCGGCGATCGATTTGAGGTCGCCGATGAATTTTCCAGGGCCGACCAGCTCGGTATACGAGACTGACGCGACGCCCTTCTCCGTTTGATACTGGCGCGCTGCTGCGACCAGCGAGCGGAGATTGCTGCGAATGGAGCGAATGGCGGACTCGTTCGTAGTTGGTGGCGCGGCGACCCCGAGCGCGCCGGTGCGCGGGGCGGATCGCTGCTGCGGGGCGGCGAGTGAAAGCCGATATTCCTTTCCGTCTTTCGTCACAACGATGGTCTCTTCCATCGCGTCGTAGCGTGTGATCGCATAGCCCTTAAACTCGCCACGATCCTCCACCCAGGCCGTCGTGTCGCTGGCCTTGTCGGTGAGGGCGAGTTGCGTCTTCCCGTCCGCGGTGAGCACCCCGGTGAATTGGATGGTCGGATCGGCTGCTGCCACGGCAGCAGCGCTCATCAGCCCCAAGAAGAGTTCCCGTCCCAGAGTCATGCGAGCATGGACTCCAGGAGCGGGGCTAGGTGCCCGAGGAAAGCGGGAAGCCCACGTGCTCGGCCAGCCGCTGGCGGCGGATGCCGTAGAACGCCGCAAACGCCCTGAGGCGCTGCGCTTCAACGGCATCGGTCCTCGCGGGTCCTGCGCTGGCCTTGATCGCCGCGATCATGAGATTTTTCGCCGTGTGTTCCGTGGAA
>JANPIT010000777.1:0-9579 GCA_031425115.1 Opitutaceae bacterium
TCTGACCACCGCCGGGTTCAACGCCATCGCCGCCAACGCCAGTTCCAGCCTCGTCGCCGTCGGCAACGGTGGCGTCATCGCCCGCTCGACCGATGGCAGCAACTGGAGCCTCGCGACCTCCGTCACCAGTTCGAGTTTCAACGACATCACCGCGAACGGCGGCACCTACGTCGCGGTCGGCAACTCCGGCACGATCCTGCGCTCCACCACGGACGGCATCTCCTGGACTTCGGTCTCCACCGGCCTGGGCAACAACCTCCGCTTCGTCGGCTCCGTGAACGGCCAACTCCTCGCCGCCGGCGATGGTGGCCTGCTCCTCAGGTCAACCGACGCCGGCCAGACCTGGACTTCGCTCGCCACCGGCGTGACCAACCCGATTTACGGCGTCGTCTTTGGCAACAGCACCTACGTCCTCATCGGCAGCAGCGGGCTCATCCGCACCTCCGCCGATCTCAGCAGTTGGACCACGCAGAATTCCAACACCAGCAGCAACCTCAACGAGGTTTCTTTCGGCGCCAACACCTTCGTTGCCGTCGGCGGCAACGGCGTCATCCGCTCCTCGACGGACGGCGTTAACTGGCTGACGCGCGACATCGGTGTGCCCGCCAACCATACCTACGTCGGCTTCGCCAACGGCGGCTTTGCGATCAGCGGCGGCACCGGCTCCATCCTCGTCTCGCTGGATGGCGCCAACTGGACCGCGCGCAACACCGGCATCTCCGCCTCGCCCTCGCGCTTCAACAAACTCCAGCACTTCAACAATCGCCTCTACGGCGCGGGCTCGAACGGCACCATCGCCTCCGGTGCGCTGCTCCCCTCCGTCGCCCAACAGCCAGCGAGCCTCACCGTGCCCGAGGGCGCGCCCGCCGGTTTTCGCGTGATCGCCGCGGGCTCGGCCGTGCCCATCGCGTATCAGTGGTTCAAGAACGGCACCGGCATCACCGGCGCGACGGCTGCCACCTTTGCGATCGGCATCGTCCAGGCAGCCGACGCCGGCGACTACACTGTCACGCTGACCACTCTGGGGGGCACGCCGGTGACCAGCGCGATCGCCACGCTCACCGTCGGCAACATGCCGAGCGTCGCGATCACGGGTGGCGGTGCGCAATCCGTCGTCGCCGGCGGCACCCTTACGCTCAGCGTCGCGGCGGGTGGGTCGCCCGCGCCGACGTTCCAGTGGCAACGCAACGGCACCGCTATCGAGGGAGCCACCAATGCCTCGCTCATCCTGGCGAATGTTTCCCAGGCGCAGGCCGGCAGCTACCGCGTGGTGGCGACGAACAGCTTTGCCAGCATCACGAGCGCTCCCGTCACGGTGGCCGTTATCACCAGTGACCTCGTCGTGATGTCGGCGCGCACCCGCGTGCCCGTGGGTGGCACGACCTCGAGCAGCTTCACGATTGAGGGAACGCAGCCGAAAACCATTCTCATTCGCGGCGTTGGTCCCGCGCTGGATGCCCTTGATGCGCCAACTGCGCTGGGTAGTTCCCAGGAGGCAAATTCGCTGGCCGATCCCCGGGTGCGCGTGTTCGACCGCCACTCGGTCGAGATCGGGACCAGCGACGACTGGACGACCGGAGCAAATCCCCCAGGGGTTACGCCGGTGCTGGCAGCAGGCACGCGCGATGCGGCACTCCAACTCACGCTCGCCCCTGGAACCTACCATGTCGTCCTCGATGGCAAGGGCGCCGGCGGAATTGCGTTGCTGCAGGTTTACGATCTCGACCGGAGCAAGCCGCGTATCGTGATGTTGACTACGCGCGCCACGGTGGGCGTGGGCACCAACGTTGTCACGGTCGGCTTCACCATCGATGGCACCCTTCCGAAGAAAATTCTCTTCCGGGCGCCAGGCCAGTTCCTCCTCGGCCATAGCAGCGACTCGACCTCGGGTATTCTCCTCGATCCGGTTGTCCGGGTCTTTGACCACGCCAATAACGTAATCGCGGCGAACGACGATTGGTCCGTGAGCGACCCTGAGCTCATCGCGGCTCTCGCATCGGTCGGCGCGCCGCCCTTCGACGGCCGAACGCTCGACTCGGCGGTCACCGTTGAGCTCGCCCCGGGCAATTACGTCGCGGAGTTGACTGGTTTTAGCGGCAGCACGGGGGAGGGGCTCATCGAGATCTTCCAACTCGACGCCGAGCGTGCCGTCACGGCTGCCCCGGCGCTAACGTGGGCGCCCTCGAACCAAGTGGGCGTCATCGGAGGCGAAGTGATCTTCAGCGCCGAAGCCATCGGCAGGCCGATCGCCACGTATCAGTGGCGCCGTGACGGAATCGACCTCGCGGGGGCGACCTCGTCCCGGTTGCGGTTGAGTAACCTTCAGGCATCGGATGCAGCGCTTAACGGCGTGGTCGCGAGGTATGAGGTCGTCGCGACCAACTCCGGCGGCAGCGTCACGAGCCTCCCGCGCACGCTGACCCTCCTCCCTGAGTTTCATTCCGCTGATTCGAACCGCGACCGCCGGATCAACCTCTTTGAACTCACGCGAGTGATCGAGCTCTACAACTACCGCGTCGGCACTGTCCGCACGGGCGCATATCGCTCCCAAGTGGGGAGTGAAGACGGCTACCGGCCCGGGCCTGGCGCGATCACGAGCCATCATTCGTCCGACACCAATCGCGATGGGATGATCGATCTCACCGAACTGACGCGCATCATCGAGCTGTTCAATTACTCCGCCGGCAACGAGCGCACCGGGCAGTATCACGCGCGGGTCGGAACGGAGGATGGCTTTGCGACGGGGCCGTTCTTTTCCAACGTGGAAGTGGCGGGGAGTGAACCGTTGAATCGGTGATGCGCATCTCAGCGGGCCCGGCTGGCGCGGTGATCCTTCGCCAACGCAGGGCACGTCGAATCGGTTGGACTCAAGTTGCGCCGCGCCCGGGCGAAGACCGTAGTGAAACTTTCGTTACGCCCGACGCCAGACCTTCAGGTGAGAGCGGATTCGCGCGGTCGCGGCGCGAGTAGGGGGGTCGATCACCGCCCCGCTTGCTGCACGAGGGCCCGCGCTTCGTTGTGCGCGGGCTCGAGCTCGAGGGTGCGACGGGCCGCAGCGAGCGCGGCCGGGCGATCACCGCGCTGCCAAAGGATCGTCGCCCGCGCGTAGGGATAGTCCGGCACCCGGGGCGCGATTTTCTCCGCGTTTTCCAGCGCAGCGATGGCTTCGGCGGCTCGATTGGTTTGGGCCAGGAGCAGTCCGAGATTGTAAGAAGCGCGATCGTGGCGGGGATCGCGACGGAGCGCTTCGCGCAGGGCGAACTCCGCGTCGGGCAACTTCCGCGCGCCTGCGAATGCCAGCGCCGCGTTGAACGCGGACTGCGCATCGGTGGGATTGAGCTGCGCGGCACGCCACAGCGACGCGGCTGCTTCCGCCGGCTTGCCGGCTTCGTTGAGCACGAGTCCGAGCGCGTCGTGAATGCCGGGAGAATTTTGATCCCATTCGACGGCCTTGCGCAACTGGGCCTCCGCTTCCGCCGTTCGGCCGCGGTTAAAGAGATCCTGGCCGATGCGCAGCCTCCCTGCGGGCTGGTCGGCGCTGACCGCGAGATAGGCGTCGAGTTCTTTCCGCCCGGGGGAGCCTTCCGCTAACTCGGACGACAGCGGCCACGCGGCATCGAGGCGGACGAGCCGCGTAGCGTCATTGAGCAAGGGGCGCAGTGCGGCGCCCTCACTCGGCACGGTGGCGAGCACTTGGGCGGCAGCAGAGCGCACCAGCGGATCCGCGTGTTTCGCTCCCTCGCGCGCGGCCACCAGCACGCGCGGCTCCGAAGTGGCGTAGGGGCGCGTCAATTGCAGGAGCGTCGCGCGCCACGCCGGCACTTCTTCGCTGGCGATCAGCTCCAGCAGTTTCGACCACGCATCGGGCTTGCCCGCTTGCGCGGCGGCGACGGCGCGCGTGCGCTCGCGCTGGCGGGAATCCATCTTCGCCCCATACCAGCGGTCGGTGTGGGTGATCGCCCAGTCGACGTTTTGATCCGTGTGGCAGCGACTGCACGCATTCGGAATCCCCAGCTCTTTCGTGAGCAGCGGATCGGGTTTGAGGAAACCGTGATCATGGCGCGGGTCACGCTGCATGTAGGGCGTCGTCGGCATGTGACAGGAGACGCACCGGTTGCCCGTGCTGTCGGCGCCATGGTGGGAATGTGCGACGGGATCGATGATCGGCGCATTGAGTCGCGGCGACGGCCCGTGGCACTGAAGGCAGAGCGCGTTATTTTCGACGGGCAGGCGGGTCTTGCCGCTGTGGGCATCGTGACAATCGAAACACGTGACGCCCGCCTTCCCACCCATGCGGCTGGTGAGGAGAGACGTCATGTTGAAATCCTCGTCGCGCACCTGGCCGTCGGGATAAAAAACCGACGCTTCGGTCGGCAGCGTCAGCCGGTAGTGATCCGCGTAGGGCGCGCCGGGCACCAGCTTTCCGGTGAGCAACTCATTGCGCGCATGACAGGGCGCGCAGGTTTCCTGCGCGCGTTTCAAGTCGTCGGCGGATACCGTCGCGGGTTTGGCGGGGCGGACGCGCCTCGGGTCGACGTGGCTTGCCGGCATGTCGCCGTGGCACTGGGCGCAGCCCACGCCGTGCTCGCGCCACGTGGTCGCGTAGGTGTCGGTCACCGCGTTGTAGTTCTTGTTGTAATCGGTGAGGTGGCAGTGCGCGCACATCGAGTTCCAGTTCATGCCGCGTCCGCGCCAGTGGCCCCATTCCCCCGGTTGCCGGCGCTCGTCGCCGAAGACGTTGAACCATTCCTTCTTCGCCGGATCCCACGTGAGGTCGGCGGCTTGGTAGCGGCCGTTGGGGCCGGGCACGACGTATTGGCGGAGCGGTGTGTGCCCCAGCACGAATTCCGCGGTGTAGGCATCAGGCGCGTGCTGCGGGCGTCGCTCCGTGAATGACGGGCGCCCGTCTTTCCACTCCGTCGTGTAGTCGACGCCGTGCATCGAGAAATCGCGCTTCGCCGCGAACGCATCGGCATCGGCTTGGGCGTCGACGGTGCGATGGGCCAGCGCGTGATGGGAGCCGGCCCAATTCTTGTAAACGTCCTCGTGGCACGAGCGGCAGTCCGCGGATTTGAACGCGGTCGCAGCCGGCGCCGCCGCCGCGGCGGCCACAGTGGCGGGTTTCGTATCGCGCCGGCAGCCGTTCGCAGCGGTGGTGAGAACGATCGCGAGGACGCCCGTCAGCCCAGCGATGAAAATATGTCGGGTGCTCATCGCGTCGTGAAACGGTAAATGGTCGTCGAACGCCACGTCGCGCCGGGTTGCAGAACGATCGTCGGAAACGCGGCCTGATTCGGCGAATCGGGAAAATGCTGCGTCTCGAGGCAAAGGCCGTCGCGCCGCTGGTAGACGTGATCGCGTTTGCCGGCAAAAGCGCCGGCCAGGAAATTGCCGCTGTAGAACTGCATGCCCGGCTCGGTGGTAAAGACGTCCATCACGCGACCACTGTGTTCCTCAAATAGCGTCGCCGCCAGCCCGGGTGCGTCCGTGGCGCGTGGTTCAAACACGTAGTTGTGATCGTAGCCGCCAGCATGGCGCAATTGATCGTCCGCTTGCTCGATGCGATCGCCGATGATCCGGGGCTGACGGAAGTCGAGGGGCGACCCTGCGACTGGCGCAATCGCACCAGTGGGAATGAGCCCTGCGTCCACCGGCGTGAAACGCTCGGCCGGGATCGTCAGTTCGTGCCCCAGGATCGAGCCGGACCCTTCGCCCGCGAGGTTGAAGTAGGAGTGATTCGTGAGGTTGACCGGCGTCGCGCGGTCCGCTGTAGCATGATAATCGATACGCAGGGCGTTCTCGTCCGTCAGGGTGTAGGTGACCGTGACATCCAGATTGCCAGGATAGCCTTCCTCGCCATCGGCGCTGCGGTAGCGCAGCACGAGCGCGGGACCGAGGGACGTCGTAAGCCGCTGCGTCTCCCAAATCACTTTGTCGAACCCCCGGATGCCGCCGTGCAGGTGGCAGGGGATGCCGTTGGGCGCGTTGTTGGTCGCCAGCGGATAATTATGCCCTGCGAGCGAGAACGTCCCGCGCGCGATCCGATTGCCCACCCGTCCCACAATGCAGCCGAAATACGGCGAGTGGGCGATGTAGCCTTCCACCGTGTCGAAGCCGAGCACGACATCGGAATAAACGCCGCGGCAATCGGGAGCAAAGAGCCGCACGATCGTGCCGCCGTAGTCCGATATCTCCGCGCGAAATCCCGACGGGTTACCCAGTGCATGCAGGTGGGCCAAGCGACCATCGGGTAGACTGCCGAAAGGGGACGTCATCGGCTGAAAGCTGAGGCGAACGAATTCCGGATGACAATGGCCGACGTGCGGACCACAGAAATTTTTCGGTAACCCAATCGGAAAATCGCCCGATGCGCCCTCGGTCCGAAATCGTGTAGTGTCGTCGGGTCATGAGCCAACATTCCACTGATACTTCCGTTTCCTCGCCTAGCCAGGCGCCCGATGCGGTTTCTCGCCGCGCCTACGAAATTTGGGAAAACCACGGGCGCCCCGAAGGCTGTGACATGAAACACTGGCTGCAAGCCGAGCAGGAGTTGAGCGCCGAGCTCAACCACCAGAAGAGCGGCAATGGGTCAGCCCCGAGTGCGCCACGCAGTGCGTCCGCCTCCGACCGCAATACCGGCTCGGATATCCGTCCGCTTCAAGGCACCCGGGCGGGCCAAGCCGCCAATCGTGACGTAAAGCGCAATTCGGCTACGCCCTTCGCGAACGGGAAGAACGGGTCCCACGGTGCCAGCAGCGCAAGCCCGGCTGGCGCGGCTACCGCAACGAAGCGGAAGTAATCGGGCGCCTTCGCGCTTCGGCTGAATAGAATGCCCCGGCACGCCAAGACGCGTGCCGCGGGGCATTTTTATTTTAGCGCAGAATACTCAGCGTCGGGCGTTGCCGCTGGCGCCACTCCCGGCCGGCTGGGGTGTGTGGGGTCCCTCGGCGAACTCTTCGATCATCTTGGCATTGAACGCCGGGATGTCGTCCGGTTTACGACTCGTGACCAGGCCGTTGTCGCAGACCACTTCTTGGTCGACCCACTTGGCGCCTGCGTTGATGAGGTCGGTCTTGATCGAAAGGTAGGACGTCAACTTCCGGCCGCGCACCACGCCCGCTTCGATCAGCAGTTGCGGCGCGTGGCAAATCGCGGCGACCGGTTTCCCGGCCGCGAAGAACGCCTTCACGAACTCGACCGCTTTGGGCTCGAGGCGGAGTTTGTCCGGATTCATCACGCCGCCGGGGAGCAGCAGACCATCGTAGTCGTCTGCGTTGGCCGACGCCAAATCGACGTCGACGGCCACGGCGTCGCCGTAGTCGTCGCCGTCCCAACCGCGGATCTCCCCGCTCTCCGGTGAGATGACATCGGTGTGGGCACCGGCCTCTTGGAGCGCCTCGCGAGGCTTCTCCAACTCACTTTGCTCAAAACCTTCCGTCGCGAGAATCGCGATGCGTTTACCGTTCAATGGCTGATTCGTCATAGTAATTTTCCTCCCGATTTTTTTCGCTGGGCCGTCACTGACCGAAATACTCGGCGGCGGTTCACCGGAACAAAGCGGTGTGCCGTAGGACCATCGCGCCATGCCGGCAGACCTTCCCATCCTTTACACGAAAAGCGGCTGCTCTTGGTGCGACGATGTAGTCGCATTTCTCGATGGCCACGGCGTCGGTTATCGCCTGCGCGAGGTAACTTCGGACGCGACTGCCTTCGCGGAAATGGAGAAAAAGTCCGGCCAGACCAAGGCGCCGACTTTCGACTGGAACGGGAAAATACTCGCGGATTTCGGGGTCGCTGAGCTCGTGCCTTTCCTGCGCGACCAGAACGTCAAGTTGGAGGATAGCTAAGCGTCGCGGCAGGCTGCCGCTGCAATTTCAGGGCCGCCGCTGGCGGCGCCGATGAGTCGACAGGCTCTGCGGAATGGACACGCTGTGCACGTCGTCGGGCTCGTTTCCGAGTTCCTGACTTCCGCGCTCACCATGCTTTTGGATTTCTCGACTCTCAAACCCCGCGACGCTTACGGCTGGATGATCTCCACCATTCTCCCGCGGCCCATCGCGTGGGTCTCGACGATCTCGGCGCAGGGAAAAACCAATCTCGCCCCGTTTTCTTTTTTCCAAGGCGTCACCTCCAACCCGCCCACGCTGATGTTTTGCCCGGTGAACACGCGCGATGGCACGAAGAAAGACACCGTGCGCAACATCGAGCAGGTGCCGGAGTTTGTGGTCAACTTGGTGCCTTTCGCCCTCGCCGAGCAGATGAACGCTTCGTCCGCGCTCCTGCCCTATGGTGAGAGCGAGTTTGCAACTTTTGGTATCGCGGCCGCATCGAGCACGCGCGTGCGCCCGCCCCGCGTTGCGGCGGCGCCGGTGGCGTTCGAGTGCACGCTCGACCGCTTCGTGCACATCGGCGAAGGACCACTCGCGGCGAACGTGGTCTTCGGTCGCATCCTGCTGGCGCACGTCTCCGACGCGGTCCTCGGCGAGGACGGCACGCCTGACGCGGCGAAGTTGGATCTGATTGGCCGGATGGGTGGAGAGACCTACGCGCGGACCACCGAGCGATTTGACATGGAAAGGCCCTGACCGCTGACCGTTGTTTCTGTGCCGGCAGCGCGCGCTGCGCCTCCGGGCGGCCGATTAGCGGTGGGCTTACCTGGGACGTCTATCCAATCGGAGCCGGCGGCCGATTGCCCGCGACATCAAGCTCCGCGATGCGCCGCCCAAAAGCGGCACTCATCGGAAAAATCGCGCACGGCATGGAGCTCACGCGCGACTTCGTTGCGCATCGCATCAAAGGCGTGCGTCCAGCCCGTGGCGGCTAGGTCGTCGAGAATTTCGCGGCGATCGGGCAAGTGCATGAACGTGCGACCTGCTTCATCCTCGAAATACCTGTCACCAAACTCGACCAATCGCGGATCCTGATTCCCGCGTGTCCACCGCAACGCCTCGAGCCGCCACAGGGCGCGCTCGGTGGGGGATGAGTCCCGATCGTGGGTGGTGAAAATCAACGGCGCCCCTGGCGCGCACACGCGATGCAGCTCGCGCAGCGCCCTCTGCCGCTGCTCCCGCCCCGGAATCTGCATCAGCCCGTTGAACATGAAAAGCGCGCCCCCAAACAAAGTGTCACCTATTAGGTGACACTTTTCCGGGTGCTGCGAGGGAACAATGGAGGAACTGTCACCTATTAGGTGACATTGGGTCAGGTTGGTGGCGTCGGCGTGGAGGAAGTGGATGGCAGTGGCGTGGCGCTCGGCGGCGAGGCTGATCGCCTGGTCGACGAGCTCTTCGGCAAAGTCGAAGGCCGTGAGATGGCGGTAGCCAAGCTGCCACAGACCGAGGGTCACCCGGCCGGCTCCGCAGCCGGCTTCGAGCAGATGCACTTTGGGATCGGGGAAGAAGCGCTCGATCAACGCGCGCTCCGAGGCCCACAGACCCAGCTCGTGCGCGGCGCGGGTGTAGTGAACCACCGCGAGAAGATCGTTGAAATCGGCGCGGACGGTCTCGGCGGTTATTTTCTGTTTTTCCACGCGGCGATGAACATCCCGTTCGCGTTGATCTCGTGGGGCCAGACCGTGAG
>JANPIT010000778.1:0-1759 GCA_031425115.1 Opitutaceae bacterium
GCGCGCGCCCGCGCGCAGTTTTTGGCGGAGGTCGGCCAAGCGTTGTTGCCGCGGAAACGGGTCCATTATCCGCGGCTTCTCCGCTGGTGCGTCGGGGGCGGTTCCGGCACCAAGCGAACTGGCTCCTCCAGAATAGCGAGAATCGCGCGGGCGCAGAAAACGCGATCACGGTTGCCGTCACCGACTTTGGCCAAAACGCCGCCAGCTTCCAACGCGACGATGGCACGCATCACGGTGTTGTAGGCAACGCCCAGCCGACGCTCGGTCTCGCGCGGAGTCAGGAAGGGATTGGCGCCGATGAGGTCGATGAGTTGCAGCGGGACTTTCGAGCCGCCTCCGGCGAAATCGTTGCGCCAAGTGGCAAGCTGTCGGTTGATTCTTTCTGCGCGGCTCAGGGCGTCTTCGGATTGCCGGGCGACTCCGTTAAGGAAGTATTCGATCCACCCGGCCCAATCACTTCGCTCCGTAATGCCACGCAGACCGTCGTAATAGTCATTCCTCGTCGCCTCAAAAATGCCGACAAATAGAGGAGCGGTTCGGGAAGCACACCGCTCGCGCAGAGCGCGAGGGTGATGAGCAGTCGGCCGACGCGTCCGTTGCCGTCGATAAACGGGTGAATGGCTTCGAACTGATAGTGCATTAAGGCGGCATGCACGAGTGGCGGAGTGGTCTCGTCGTGCAAAAATTCCTCCCAGCGACCAAGGTGTTCCAAGAGATCGTCGGGCGGGGGCGGCACATAGGACGCATCCATGAGCGTGCAACCCGGACGGCCGATCCAATTCTGGGTTCGGCGAAATTCTCCGGGGGTCGCGTGGTCTCCCCGGATTCCGGTCATCAGCTTCCCGTGGAGTTCGCGGACAAGACGGAGCGAAAGCGGGAATTTATTCAGCCGCTTCATACCATGCTCAAGCGCCGCGACGTAATTGCCCACGTCACGCAAGTCTTCAGGGCTGCGGTCGGGAGTCGCGCCGGCCTCCGCGGCGAGCAATTCCACCCAACGTCGCTTGCGTGCCCTCGATGCGGCTGGAATAGACAGCTTCGCGACGCACAAACGGTCGAATCAGCACGTGAGGATTCGGGAGTCGCCGTCCCTCGCCGGCGAGGCGCCCCAGCAGGCGATCCGCTTGCGAAAGGACGCGGACCAACTGCGGCGTCCACGCGATCACTGGCGGCAACGGGGGAGGGCTGGAAGGCGCGGTAGCCGGCTAGAGTTTTGATCCAGCGTCCCGCCGGTGAGGGCGCGGGGCTTGTTTTCATGCGTGGAAACAAGCAGGCAGCTTATTTCCATTAACACTAAACAATGGAAACAAGGAACAGCCTTGTTTCCATCGCACCTTGCTTGGCAGGAAGGAGGGACAATTTTTCGTTATTCCCTGAGGTATTCCAACTAGCCACCACCGCGTAACTGCTCGCCCATCTCGGCCTGCGTCTGCCGAAGGGCCCTCGCGAAATCGCGAATGTAGTGCCGAAAATCGGCACCTAAATCGCGTAAATCACAGCCAGCCAATCTTCGCGCTTTTTGAACTGCGGAACTTGGGTTAAGCCCTGCAGCCAGGCTGCTCAGGACCGCAAGCACAAGGGAAAGCACGGCAATCCAGCCTGCGTCGATTCGGCCATCCATCAACGATTTCAGAATCGGATCGGGTTTTTGTTACTCACACGGATGCGGGCGTCGGAAGCGAACGACGACCCCTATTTGCACGCGAGGACAGACGGAGCAATCGGACGGAAGGTGCGCATGAGCGAACACGAATAATGG